>NZ_JASDDE010000030.1:0-48585 GCF_030407565.1 Pseudoalteromonas sp. APC 3694 | reverse complement strand
TATGGGGAATAACCACACCACATAGGCTCTGCCTTGCCTAAATACCAAACAGACTACTGCAAATTTAACCTTGAAAGATCAACAGACCCTAGTTATATTTCGTTTTTATGGCGCTGATTATCTCAACATTAGCAGCAGGAAAATCATAGTTATCAAGTTCGTCAATGCCTACCCATTCGCTTGGTTGCCCTTCTGCGCCATGAGCTTGACCGTTAAAGTTACTGACCACATGCACATTAAGTCGTACGCATTTATCGCCATAGTCATGCTCTATAGTGATAAGTTCGCTTGAACTATGAATAGTCAGTCCTACTTCTTCTAGCAGTTCACGTTTTAGGGCTTGAAACACACTTTCTCCGGCTTCAACTTTGCCACCAGGAAACTCCCATAACCCACCTTGATGTTGCTCATCTGCACGTTTACAAATAAACACATTGTTATTTTTTTTAATTACACCCACAGCAACATTGATAATTACTTTAGTCATTACCTCTCCCTTAAATAGCATAAAAAAAGCGACGCAAGCGTCGCTTTTTATCTAACGTAACAAAGTGGTGTTATTTTAATTTACCACAACATTGTTTGTATTTTTGACCTGAACCACATGGACATGGATCGTTACGGCCAACTTTTGGCTCGCTACGCGCCATAACCTGAGCGCTTTGCGGTGCTTCACCACCTACGTGTTCTGCTTCTTCATGTTGATATTCGCGAGGGGCATTTTCACTTTTACGGTGTTGCTCTTCTACTTTTTCAACATCTTCTTCAGCGCGAACTTGCACTTTACTTAAAATACCGACCACATCGACTTTTAAGTTTTCTAGCATTTCAGAGAATAACTCAAACGACTCACGTTTGTATTCTTGCTTAGGATTCTTTTGTGCGTAACCACGTAAGTGAATACCTTGGCGTAAGTGATCCATTGCAGCAAGGTGGTCTTTCCAATGTTGGTCAAGACTTTGAAGCATAATGGCTTTTTCAAACTGACGAAGTACAGAATCGCCGACCATTTCTTCTTTTTGCTTGTAAGCTTGTTCAACCGCTTCTTCAATACGCTCACGCAGTTTTTCTTCGTACAGTTTATTGTCATCAGCTAACCACTGAGTAATTGGTAACTCGATTAAGAAGTCTTGTTTTAAGCGTTCTTCAAGTCCTGGTATATCCCACATTTCAGCCAAGCTTTGTGGAGCAATGTATTGATCAATCACACCAGCGAGCACATCACCACGGATAGCAGTAATCGTTTCTGAAATATCACCTTCTTCAAGCAATTCGTTACGTTGTGAGTAAACAACACGACGTTGATCGTTTGCTACATCATCGTACTCAAGTAGCTGTTTACGCACATCAAAGTTACGTGCTTCTACTTTACGCTGAGCGTTTTCGATTGCGCGGTTAACCCATGGATGTTCAATCGCTTCACCGCGTTGCATACCTAGTTTACGCATCATATTAGTCATGCGCTCACCAGCAAAAATACGCATTAACGCATCGTCCATCGATAGGTAGAAACGGCTTGAACCGGCATCACCTTGACGGCCAGAACGACCACGTAATTGGTTATCAATACGACGTGATTCATGACGCTCAGTACCAATAATGTGTAAGCCGCCAGCATCAATTACCGCATCATGGCGAATTTTCCATGCGGCTTTTATTTCAGCAATTTGTTCGTCAGTTGGGTTCTCAAGTTTTTCAACTTCGCTGTTCCAATTACCACCAAGTACAATATCGGTACCACGACCGGCCATGTTGGTGGCAATGGTGACTGTGCCCGGTAAGCCCGCATCAGAAACAATGTCTGCTTCTTGTGCGTGGAATTTAGCATTAAGTACGTTGTGCTTAATTTTTTCTTTGCGTAAAAACTGCGATAAGTACTCAGAGCTTTCAATTGAGATAGTACCTACAAGTACCGGCTGACCACGTTCTTGACAGTCTTTAATGTCTGCTAAAATCGCTTCGTACTTTTCTTCTTGCGTTAAGTAAACTAAATCAGCGCGATCATCGCGGATCATTGGTTTATTGGTTGGCATAACCACAGTGTCTAAACCGTAGATAGACTGAAACTCAAACGCTTCTGTGTCGGCTGTGCCTGTCATACCTGCTAGCGTTTCGTACAAGCGGAAGTAATTTTGGAACGTAATAGAGGCTAATGTTTGGTTCTCGTTTTGAATTTTCACACCTTCTTTTGCCTCTACAGCTTGGTGTAAACCTTCTGACCAACGACGTCCTTCCATAGAGCGACCTGTGTGCTCATCGATAATGATGACTTCGTTTTCTTTAATAACGTAGTCAACATCTTTTTGGTAAAGCTTGTGCGCACGAAGAGCTGCATAAACGTGACTAAGTAGCGTGATGCTCGCTGCTGAGTACAGTGAATCACCTTCTTCAATTAAGCCGCGCTCTGTAAGTAGCTCTTCAACTTTTATTTGCCCACGCTCAGTTAGATGAACTTGCTTAGATTTTTCATCGATAGTGAAATCGCCATCGCCTTCAATCCCTTCCTCATCTTCTTTTTCTTGTAGTTCAAGTAAAGGAACAATGGTATTTATTTCAGTGTATAGCTCAGAGCTATCTTCAGCGGGACCAGAAATAATCAGTGGCGTACGTGCTTCATCAATAAGGATTGAATCCACTTCATCCACTACAGCATAAAATAATGGGCGTTGTACGCGCTCATCAATACTAAATGCCATGTTGTCACGCAGGTAATCAAAACCAAATTCGTTATTGGTACCGTAAGTGATGTCAGCTGCATAAGCTTGTTTTTTCTGTTGTGGCATCATGCCCGGAACATTACAGCCTACGGTTAACCCTAAAAATTCAAATAATGGGCGATTGGTTTCAGCATCACGTTTGGCCAAGTAGTCATTCACGGTAATGACATGAACACCTTTACCTGTTAAACCATTTAAATAAGCCGGCAGTGTCGCTGTGAGTGTTTTACCTTCACCGGTACGCATTTCTGCGATACGACCTTGGTGTAAAACCATACCACCTAATAACTGCACGTCGAAATGACGCATACCGTTTACACGCTTTGATGCTTCACGCACCACTGCAAATGCTTCTGGTAGAATATCACCTAAGCTTTGTCCGTTATCGTAACGCTCTCTAAACTCGGCTGTTTTAGCTTTTAAATCTTCATCTGAAAGCGCTTCTAGCTGCGTTTCAAGTGCATTGATCAGTGCGACCGTCTTTCTTAGGTTTTTAATAGTGCGGTCATTGCGACTACCAAAAATCTTGGTAAATAAATTAGATATCATGATAAAACCGTTACAATGTGTTTTTTGCTAGCCGTGCATCGGCTAACCCATTTTTTACAATTGATAATTAATGTATTCTTTAAATTAACCTTTAGGACACATTAATTAGCAATTTTGTATTAAGCTGCTTAAAAAGCACTGTTTATTACCTGCGCTACTATACCAGACTCTGCTAAACATCAAACTACCTCAATAAAAAGATCTTCATTTAAAACAGGAAAATGAGATCTCGCTCATAAAAATAGCGTTATGTAACGAAACTTGATTAAAACTGCAGATAAACAGACCCTTAAGATATGGTGCTGAATAAATTAAAAACAAGAGCGAAGCGCTTAAATTTCACCCTTAAATGCCTTGTTTGTCGCTATCGTTTTTTAATCCTTAAATTGAGCAATAATTTTATTAATTAATCTCGGTAGGTCACTTAAGTCATGCGGTTTATCGGCAGATGTGTATGCACGGAAGCTTTATCATTAAGAGGTTGTTAATCGTAAAAAAGGTGTATGTTAATATCTTCTGCAACCAGCGTTTGCTAATATTATTTTTAGTCGCATAAAGTTAATTATATTTTTTATCGCTATAAAACGCGATGATTGAGTTTTAATAAGGGTAAATAAAGTGCAAACCAACAAAGATAATTTAGTCGTTCTTGGCGCTGGCTGGCTTGGCCAAGCCTTATGTATTGATGCACAAAAACAAGGCTGGCAAGTGCAGGGAACTCATCGAAGTGACACTCATCAATTTGATTTTGAACGTCAGTTTGTTTTACAAAACGGCGAGTTGCAGCACCAAGTGGATTTACAAAATGCGTATTGGGTCTGTGCAATCCCGCCTCGCAGTCGAGATAGCGAAAGTGATTATCCGCAAGTGCTTGAGCAGGCGTTAAAGCTGGCAACTGAGCTTAATTGCAAAGGCTTTTTATTGTGCTCATCGACTGGGGTATATGATCAAGAACCTGGCGTTTATAGTGAAAGCAGCGATATATCAGGCACTAACGAGCGACAAATAAAGCTGTATGACGCCGAAGAGCAAGTGCTTGAACAGCAAGGTAAAGTGCTTCGCTTAGCTGGATTGTTAGGGCCAAATAGAGAGCCTGGTCGTTTTGTGGCGGGTAAAGAACTCAATACTTCTAGTAAGCAAGTAGTGAATATGGTGCATCAACAAGATGTGATCAATGCTATTTATGCGGTCCTTAATAACTGGTCGCAAGGACAGAGCATTTATAATGTGGTGAACCCAGCGCACCCGAGCAAAGAAGATTATTATGCACAAAAGTGTGAGCTGTATGGCACACAAATGCCAAGCTTTAGTAGTAATGAGGTCGCTGAGCGCAAAGTTATTGGCTCAGCGATAGAAGCACTGGGTTTTAGTTATCAGTATGGTATTTAATAAGAAGGTAAGGGGGAGTGGCTTATGAAGTCACACAACTTACCTTCACTTAGTAGCGTGTTGGCCGCTTCAATATCGGGAGCAAAATACCGGTCTTTGTCGTAATAGCTAACATGTTGGCGTAGCAGTGCTTTGGCACTTTCTACTTTATCACACGCGCGTAGTGGCGCTCTAAACTCAAGCCCTTGGGCAGCACTGAGCCATTCTATGGCCAGTACGCCTTGCGTATTATTAGCCATATCAACCAGTCGTCGTGCTGCAAACGTTGCCATAGAAACATGGTCTTCCTGATTTGCTGAAGTCGGTAAGCTATCTACCGAGGCAGGGTGTGCTAAGGATTTGTTTTCAGAGGCGAGAGCAGCTGCGGTGACTTGAGCAATCATAAATCCTGAATTTACCCCACCGTTTTTTACTAAAAATGGCGGTAATTTAGATAAATTAGAGTCAATCAATAGAGCAATACGTCGCTCAGCTAAGGCGCCAATTTCAGCAACAGCAATCGCCAGGTTATCAGCGGCCATAGCAACGGGCTCAGCATGAAAGTTTCCGCCTGAAATAATATCCCCTATATCGGCAAATACGAGAGGGTTATCGGTTACCCCGTTTGATTCACAAAGTAATACTTCGGCGGCTTGGCGTATTTGGGTTAAGCATGCACCAAGTACTTGAGGTTGGCAACGCAGGCAATAAGGGTCTTGTACTTTTTCACAATTAATATGTGAGTCACTAATTTGTGAGTGCGTATCGAGTAATTCTCTAAATACATGCGCGGTATCAATTTGTCCTTGTTGACCACGAACCTCATGAATACGAGCATCAAATGGTGCGCGACTGCCCATGGCCGCTTCTATACTGATAGAGCCAATTACACAGCTTTGTGCGTACAAGTCTTCGGCTCTAAATAATCCCTGAAGTGCAAATGCAGTAGAGGCTTGCGTGCCATTTAATAAGGCTAAGCCTTCTTTTGCAGCTAATGTTAGTGGCTCAAGCCCTGCAATGTTGAGTCCTTGTGCAGCACTTATCAGCTCACCTTGGTAACGCATTTGCCCTTCACCTAATAAAGGCAAACACATATGCGCAAGCGGTGCTAAATCGCCCGATGCGCCCACTGAGCCCTTTTTAGGCACGCAAGGGTAAACTTCACTTTTAAGCAGCTGCATAAAAAACTCAAGCACAGCTAAGCGAATGCCAGAATAACCGCGCGATAAGGAGTTTATTTTTAGCGTGATCATCAACCTAACGGTGCTGTCATCCATTAACTCACCAATACCTGCGGCGTGTGAAAGCACGATACTGCGTTGTAATAGTTCGAGTTCATCGTCAGCGATTTTAGTATTGGCCAATAACCCAAAGCCAGTATTAATACCATATACAGTGCGATGTTCGTTTATCACGTTTTGTACTGTTTGGGCACTGGCTGCTATTTGCGCCTGTGCATCATTGGCCAGAGTTAAGTGTATGGCTGATTTGTTAATTTTTCTTAGCGTGTTTAAGTCAAGCTGACCCGGTTTGAGTGTATATGAAATCATGACTTATCCTCATTAAGGATTGGTAAGTCTAGCTGCTGCTGTTGCGCACAGTTTTTTGCAATTTCATAACCCGCATCAGCATGGCGCATTACACCGGTGGCGGGATCGTTCCATAATACTCGAGCAAGACGCTGCTCTGCTTCATCAGTGCCATCGGCAACAATCACTACGCCTGAGTGCTGGCTAAACCCCATACCTACACCACCGCCATGATGAAGCGATACCCAAGTAGCACCGCCTGCGGTATTAAGCAGAGCATTTAATAGTGGCCAGTCGGAGACCGCGTCGGAGCCATCTTTCATACTTTCAGTTTCACGGTTAGGACTGGCAACTGAACCTGAGTCGAGATGATCTCGTCCAATAACTACCGGCGCTTTAAGTTCACCGCTTTTAACCATATCGTTAAAGGCAACAGCAAGGCGCGCTCTATCTTTTAAACCGACCCAACAAATACGTGCAGGCAAGCCTTGAAATTGAATTCGCTCACGCGCCATATCAAGCCAATTATGCAGGTGTTTATCATCTGGAATGAGCTCTTTTACTTTTGCATCGGTTTTATAAATATCTTCAGGATCGCCAGATAGCGCTACCCACCTAAATGGACCAATACCTTCACAAAATAATGGACGAATATACGCAGGCACAAACCCAGGGAAATCAAATGCATTACTCACGCCTTCTTCTAGGGCCATTTGACGAATATTATTGCCATAGTCGGTTGTTGCTGCGCCCGCTTTTTGTAGTGCCAGCATCGCCTTTACTTGGACTGCCATTGACTGTTTAGCCGCTTTTACAACTGCTTGTGGGTTATCGATTCGCATTTTAGCTGCGTATTCCATACTCCAATCTTGTGGCAGGTAACCGTTAAGTGGATCATGAGCTGAGGTTTGATCGGTAACTATATCGGGGGTCACCTCACTTTTTACTAAGGTACTAAACACATCGGCGGCGTTACCTAGTAAACCCACAGAAAGCGCTTCACCTTTTATGCAAGCATCTGTTATTAATTTTAGTGCATGCTCAAGATCTGTGGCTTTTACATCGACATATCCTGTTTTTATCCGAAAATCGATACGGCTTTCATCACATTCCACCACCAAGGCACTAAAGCCTGCCATGGTAGCCGCTAATGGTTGTGCGCCCCCCATACCTCCAAGGCCACCCGTTAATACCCACTTACCTTTAGCATTACCAGCAAAATGCTGTTTTGCCATAGCCACAAACGTTTCGTAAGTGCCTTGCACTATGCCTTGAGAGCCAATGTAAATCCAAGACCCTGCGGTCATTTGGCCATACATCATCAAGCCTTTTTTATCTAGCTCGTTAAAGTGCTCCCAGTTTGCCCAGTGCGGTACTAGGTTAGAATTTGCAATTAATACCCGTGGTGCATTGCTATGAGTTTTAAATACACCCACAGGTTTGCCTGATTGCACTAATAAGGTTTCGTCATTTTCAAGGCGTTCAAGTGTAGCAATTATTTTGTCATAACTTGGCCAATCACGTGCAGCACGGCCAATACCACCATAAACCACCAGAGCTTGAGGGTGCTCTGCAACATCAGGGTCTAAATTATTCATTAGCATGCGTTTAGCCGCTTCGGTTTGCCAGCTTTTGGTGGTTATTTTATTGCCATGTTGCGCGCGTATTTCGCGTTGTGTGTCCAGTCGATGATTCATTGTTCACTCCTGTTAAATAGTATTAAGCGTTATGCGCTTTATTATTATTTTTAAATGTTAATTGTCCGCCCAAGCGGTACTTACTACCCGGCGATATAAGTCGTGCAAAGCTTACAATCCCGTTAACCGACCAAGTGCGGCGTATTACTTGTAAGCATGGCTCTTCGTTATATAGGTTAAGCCATTGGCACATTTCACTGCTTGGTGTAATAGCCTCTACCGTGTGCCTTGCTTGTGTTAAAGGGGCAACCGTTGATAGGTATTCGTGTGGGGTAAGAGCGGTAAAATTTTGTTGTAAATAATCCTTGGCAAGTAACGGGTTTACAAAGCGTTCTTCAACTTGCAAGGGACTGTCATTTTCGTTATGAATAATGACACTTCTATACACCACACTATCTACCTCAACACCTAAAGCAATAGCAATTGGCGCCACGGCATTGATTGATTCCAGCACCTGTACTGTGCAGCTGTAGTTTCCGTTTCGCTCTTTGACTTCATGTGCAATGTTTTTTATTTCGAGTAATGATGACTGCGACTTAAAGCTTGCGACAAAAGTACCTAGCCCTTGGCTACGGGTTAAAATGCCTGTATCAGTTAGCTCACTTAACGCTCGACGTGCGGTCATTCTGCTTACCGCAAACTGCTTTGCCAGTTCATTTTCTGAGGGCACGCGTTGGTTTTCAAGCCAAAGCCCACTGCGTATTTTGTCCACAATAAACTGTTTTATTTGTGTAAATTTAGGTGTTGGCATAAACGCTTTTGGTGTATTAAAAATAAACAATACTTAATAAGATGGCATAATTACCTTGTATATACAAGATGTGTTGTTAAACTCATTTGAACATTATCGCGGAGAAACTTATGCAAGCCACAGAGTCTACAGACCAGTTAAATGATATCGATTTATTGCTCACAGATGCCAACATTGCGACCATGGATAGCAATATTGATGCGCCTTATGGGGCGATAGAAAATGCGGCGCTAGCTATTAAAAATGGCAAAATAGTGTGGCTAGGTAAACAAGCTGATTTACCTAATTTTGATGTGTTAGCCACTCCGATATTAAGTGTAAAAGGGCAATGGTTAACCCCAGGCTTAATTGATTGCCATACACATTTAGTGTTTGCCGGTTCTCGTGCGCAAGAGTTTGAGCAGCGTTTGCAGGGCGTGAGCTATCAGCAAATAGCCGTGCAGGGAGGGGGAATAGCAAGTACAGTTAAAGCAACCCGAGAGGCTGACCACGAACAGTTATTTGTAGCAGCAAAAGAGCGTTTAAATGCATTGTTAGCTGAAGGGGTGACGACGGTTGAAATTAAGTCAGGGTATGGGCTTGATATAGACAATGAGAAAAAAATATTGGAGGTGGCTAGGCTGTTAAATCAACATCACCCCATTGAAGTAGTTAACACCTTTTTAGGGGCACATGCGCTACCTTTGGAGTTTAAAAACCGCAGTGATGATTACATAGATTTGGTATGCAATGAAATGCTAAGCACGCTTGTTGAAAATGACCTAGTAGATGCAGTTGACGTATTTTGTGAAGACATTGGCTTTAGCTACGCACAAACTCAACGCGTATTTGATGCAGCTAAAAAACAGGGTTTGGCAATCAAGTGTCATGCCGAGCAATTATCAAATCAACACGGTGCAGCGCTGGTAGCACAATACAATGGCCTGTCGGCTGATCATTTAGAATACCTTGATGAAGCAGGCGTTAAAGCTATGGCAAACGCAGGCACTGTGGCGGTATTACTGCCTGGGGCTTTTTATTTTTTAAAAGAAACGAAATACCCACCAATTGAGCTGTTAAATAAATACAAAGTACCCATTGCGATCGCCAGTGACTTTAATCCCGGCACATCACCCTTGTGTTCGTTGCAATTAATGATGAATATGGCCTGCACCTTATTTAATTTCACCCCAGAGCAGGCATTAACTGGCGTAACAGCACATGCGGCTCGTGCTTTAGGTTTTACTGATAGAGGGGTATTAAAAGTTGGCGCTCGCGCAGATATCGCTCATTGGCAAATTGACCATCCTGCACAATTAAGTTATCAGTTTGGGGTAAATGAACTGTTAAATCTATGGATATTGGGTAAACTTAGTTAGTTTGTATAAAATTAACTCTTAAACCTATGTTTTATTTAATGTCAGTGAGTACGTCAGCTATGGATGGAACGTTATTGAGCTACAGCAATTTAGCTATTTTTTTAAGTGGTGCACTTTTAATGGCAATGGTTGCCACACTATTAACCGTTAAAAGTAACGTAATGAGACTCAGCTTTTTATGTACTGGGCTCATTGGCTTAGCTATGGTCAGTAGTGCAATACCTTGGCTCGCTATTTTACTAGCGCTAGGTTTTGGTTTTAATTTATATCAAGCGAAATTACAAAAGCAAAAAAAACCATTTCTTATCAGTGCCTGTGCAAGCGCATTACTTGCTTTATTGTTAATAGGGTATCTCTTTTTTACGCTGCATTTAGCGTGGTTGCTCATGGCTATTTTACTGCTCTCAGTCAGTGGTTTTTTAGCTGATAATGAGCCTAAAGCTACTACGCCTTTAAAGCCACAAACCGAGCCTGAGGTGTATGTTGAAAACTCACCCTTAGCCAGCTTTCCCGATAAACAACAGTTACGTCAAAAGTATAATGAGCTTACCAATGAAGGTTCATTCAGAGCCGCACTTACTGTATTAAGGCTAGAGGGGTTTGCGCAGGTAAATCAGCATATTGGACGAGATTTTGGTGACTTATTGTTGTCGCAGTCGGCAAATCGAATAAAAGACTTACTAGGCAGTGATGAAGTGTTGTTCCTTGCTCCGCACGCTAAATTAGCGCATTTAGGCGGGTTAAATTTTGCGTTTATTTGTGATCTACAAAGCTATAATCATTTACATCAACAGCTTATCAAGCAAATTATTTGCGCTACATTAAAGCCCTTTAACGTGGCTAATTGCACTATTGAAGTAAAGGTAAGAGCCAGTTATGTTCATTGCGATCAACAAAGTACGAGCTTTGATGATTTAATTAGCCATGCGTATTTGGCACTTGATAGTCAGCCAAGCAAACAAATAGTGGCTTATCATCAACAAATGACGGTTGAGCATTTAGAGCAACAAGCGCGATTAACAGAGCTTGCGAATATCAGCTTTGCTGATGAGTTTGAGCTGTTTTTTCAACCCGTTATTCGTAACGGTGATGGCCAAATTGAATTTTTAGAATTGTTATTACGTTGGCAACACCCCACGCAAGGCACCTTATCGGCAAGCCGATTTATAAATGATATTAGAATTGCAGGGCTTGGTTATTCACTGGCTACCTTTGTTATAGAGCGTGCTGGCGAATTAGCCATGGCACTTCGTATGGAAGGGATGTCGGTACCTTTGAGTGTTAATTTATTTGGCCCAGAAATGCTCAATGAAGAGTTTGTTGATTTTGTTTACGGAGTCATTGGTGAGCATCAACTAAGGCCAGGCGATTTAATTATTGAATGTCCGCTTCATGTTTTTACCAGTCTAGATGATAAAGGCAGAGCCATGATCGCAAGGCTTAACAGTTTAGGTTTAAAAGTATGCGTTGATGGCTTGGGAGATAACCCCGTATTATTGTCTAAATTACCAAGTTTAGCGGTGGAGTATATTAAGGTATCTCCTGCCTTAACTGCTGACTTTAGTAATCAAAATAATATACGCAGCTTAGTAAGCGGTATGGTGGAAATGCATAATCAGCAACAAACAAAAGTGATTTTTGAAGGTGTTGAAACACTGGACCAACTTAAATTTGTGAAAAGTTTGAAAGCTTATGCCTCACAAGGCTACTACTTTGGACACCCTTTAAGTAGCTTAGGGTTAATGAGTTGGTTTAAACAGTGGTTACAGGCACAAGAAGACTAATTAGATTTTTTGCTTTGTTTGGAGGTAGGTATTTACTAAGGCGCTGATTACTTGACCACATTGTAATTTACCCGCAGCAAGAGAGTGAGGATGTTGCGACGGTGCTGCTTCGCATAAATGTAAATAAGCACTGTGATGATTACTTGCAGCTAAATAAACATAATGCTCGCCATCGCTAACATCAAAACCGCAATAATTAAATGCACTTGCAGGCATGTTGGTTAGGCTATCTAAATCAACTTCTATTCCTAACGGTGCGTTATCAAATGCGTTTAGTGCATTGTTAGTTGCCTCCGTTAAACTTATTTCTCGCCTAACATTAATCGCTTGATAGCTGGTGAAACTAAATTTTGCACTTTGCATCGCATTAAAAATTTGTTGATTATTTTTAAGCTCATGTAAGCCAATTACATGGTAACTGTTAAGGTGCTGCTCTTGATAGGCGTAATGAAAACCATTGCCACTGTGTCTGCCTTCACACTCTCTAAAGTCGGCATGGGGGTCTAAATTAATGGCGTTAATTGCGCTGTTTTTATATTTTGCAAGCGAGCGAATAATACCTAAGCAGTTATTATGTCCGCCACCAATAATGATGGGTTCAAGACCGGCTTTAAAAATCATGCTTAAAATTGCTTCAACCCGCACATCAATCTCAGCGCACAACTGACGTAATTGGTCTAAATCGAGAGGATTTTGGTTATCAAGCGGGTGTGCTTGTTCCATTAAGTCATCGAGGTTTACTTCGCCAAGGAGTAACACTTTTTGCATGGCAATAGCGTGATTGTGAGGTTGGTTTAAAAAGTGTTGTAAAAAAGCGGGCCAAGCATGCTGTGCTCCGCCTTTACCTAAATTGGCTCTAGGTCCAATGTCTTCGCAAACGCCCAGTAAAACAAAGCGCATACCAAATTGTGCAGCATCAGTAAGCGCTTGTTGTATATTAACGTTTGCGTCAAGTAATGCCATTGACTGCCACGCTTTTTGTTCACCTGCACGGTTAGAACAAATGCGCTTGAGTGTGCTTTCGTTATATACTTTAAGGTGTGCTGTCACGCTACAGTTCTATTATTTCTAGCTCTAATTCTTCAGCAGAAAGTACAATACCTGTACTGTCGGCATAAACAAAATCATCATCGAAAAATGATACACCCGCAAAGTTAACGCCTATGCCGCTTTCACCCGCGCCTTCACTGTCAGCTGCAACCGGAATTGATCCAATGGCTTGAATTCCTAAATCCAGTTCTTCAAGTTCATCAACATGGCGCAGTGCACCATATACAATAATACCTTGCCAATTGTTTTCAAGTGCCAGCTCAGCCAGTTCAATATCAATTAAGGCTCTACGAGTGGAGCCTCCACCATCAATAAGTAAAATCTGATCTGTACCATCTTGAGAAAGCAATTGACGGATCAGTTCATTATTTTCAAAACATTTTACCGTTTTAATGCGGCCACCAAAACTGTGTCGACCACCAAAGTTGATGAACATAGGTTCAAGCACGTCAACCACATCAGCGAAATGGTCACATAAATCAGAAGTGCTGTAATCCATTATTTTATCCTCAAAAGATACATAAGTTAGTAACTTAGTATACCCTCCTTATATTCAATAACAACGACTTAATTGCAGTAAATTTAGCCAGAAATAGAACTAAATCAATAACACGACTCATAATTTTTTAATAAAATTGTCATCTTTATAAATAAATATTTTTAAAGCTATGGACTGAGCGTTTATAAGTGCGAGAGATTTAAGTTCTGATTGGCGAGACTGTTAAAATTAAACAATACTGTGGATGATTATATTGTCCATTTGTATAAAGGGAGTTTGTTAATGGTTAAATTTTACTGGTAGCCCTTTTTTATGGTTTTTAATGATAGGCATTATTGTTTATTTCATGTAACAAAATTACGTTAAGACAAGAAAGCATCACGTTATACTGAACTGGCAAATTTAATATAGGTATTTACAATGAACTTTTTACAGAATCTAACGATTAAACGTCGTTTACAATTTAACGCATTAATCGTTGGCTTAGCCATGATTGTTATGCTGTGCATCATCATTTATGAAGCACGTATTATGCTTAAATTAAATGAAACTATTCAGTACGCTGAAGAGCTAGATGTGCATGAGCTTTCGATGCGTAAATACGAAAAAGACTTTTTGTTTTACAAAGATGAGTCTAGTTTAGAGCTATTTGCACAAGAATATAAAAAACTACAATTTAAACTAGAAAAGCTATCTGTTTTATCTGCAGATTTAAATATTGCTACGACTCAGGTCAATCAATTTTCTACGTTAGCCCAACAGTACTATGACGACTTTCAAAATGTTGTAAAACTACAGCGTAAAATCGGGTTGCACCCAAAAGACGCTTTATATGGCGAGCTGCGAGAAGCAGTTCATAAAATAGAAACATTGCTTAGTGAGCAAAATAATTACCAATTACTCACCACTATGCTACAGCTGCGTCGAGCTGAAAAAGATTTTATGCTACGTTTAGATACCAAGTATTTAGATCGATTTAATAAATTAGCAAGCGAGTTAAAACAACAAGTAAATGCTGCAGAGCTACCCAATAATACACGTAATCAATTAGCCTCCTTAATGACCAACTACCAAAATAAATTTACTGCATTGGTAGAGGCGCAGGTGGAATTAGGCGTCGATTTAAATTCGGGTGCCCTAGGGAAAATGAGAATAAGTGTTAAGAAAAGTGATGAAGTGGTTACTTTGATCACTAATGCGACTAAAGAGCAAGTAGCTGAAACGGCGCAGCAGGCGCAATTATTAGCAATAGTCATTTTTATAATTGCAAGTATTATCGTTATGCTGCTTGTGTACTTAACCAGTCGTTCAATTATCCAACCTATAGAAAAAGTTTATCAAGCAATAGGTAAGATCAGACAAAGCAATGACTTAAGCTTGTTTATAGAGCATAAAGGGAAAGATGAAGTAACGAGGATGACCATAGACTTTAATAGTTTAATTAGTGACTTTAAAGATCTCATCTATGAAGTAAATACGGCTCTAACAACGCTTAATATAGCAACAGGGAATCTATCTGAAACAACCTCAGCGACTAGCTCCGGTATGCAAGAGCAATTACATGAAGCGGATATGGTAGCAACCGCTGCTACAGAAATGCAGGCAACGATTCAAGATATTTCACACAATACTGAAGCCGCCGCTAAAAAAGCTGAATCGACCAATGTAAGCGCCCAGCAAGGTCAGGTTGAAGTAGAGTCAACTATTAAGCATATTAATGCCTTATCTGATTCACTTGGTAAAGCTTCCAGCGTGGTGTCTCAGCTAGAAAAAGATGGTGAAACCATAGGTTCTGTACTTGATGTGATACGTGCGATTGCAGAGCAAACTAATTTACTTGCTTTAAATGCTGCCATTGAAGCGGCGAGAGCGGGTGAACAAGGTCGTGGCTTTGCGGTTGTTGCAGATGAAGTGCGCTCACTTGCACAGCGTACGCAGGAGTCAACCAGCGAAATAGAAGGCATTATTAACACCCTACAACAGCGTACTCAAGAAGTTGTGAGTATCATGCACCAATGTCGTACTCAAGGTGGCGAAAGTGCTACACAAGCAACAAAAGCGGGTGAGCTGCTAGGATCAATTACCATTGATGTGCAAACTATTATGGAAATGAGTACACATATTGCTACCGCTATTGATGAGCAAAGTCAGGTGGCTTCTGAGGTAAATAAAAACGTGGTCCGTATTCGAGATATTGCCGAGGGGGCTGCGGCTCACTCACAAACTAATGCGCAAACCAGTGAAGAGGTCTCTGAGCAAGCAAGGGTACTTCATCAAGCAATTTCAAAATATAAGGTTTAACTACTAACAGAAAAAAGTGGCTTAATTGCCGCTTTTTTCTCATTCACAGAGTATAAGTTCAGACTAAATAACCTGAACTCTGGTTAAGAGACTTACTAACATATTGAATCAAAATGATATTTATTTTTATTTTCTCAAGCTAGAGATTTTTAGTGAAAACAAGGCGAAATTACGCGTCAATAGCTAGCCTATTGCAAGTAAATTCAACGCAGTTAGCGCTGAAAATAGCTGCTTGAGATGGATTTATTATCCGGAGTTCAGGTTAAATACTAGGGGACAAACTTTATGGGTACGCTGTCTTTGTTGTTTTCATGTTGTTTAACACGCTCTAAATACGTATCCCATAAGCTTGTTTGTTCAGCTTGTAACTTAGCAAAATATTGCCAGCTGAACAGCCCGCTGTTATGGCCATCGTCAAACTCTAAACGTAACGCGTAATGCCCTACCGGCGTAATGGTTTTAATACCCACTGCTTGTTTATTTAGTACTAACTTCATAGGCTCAGATCCATGGCCTTGAACCTCTGCTGAGGGAGAGTGTACCCGTAAAAACTCAGCGCTAAATATAACTTCAGAGTTATCATCAAAATAAACATCTAAATTTTTACTCACACTATGATAGTGCACTTTTGTAACTTGTTTCATCGTCATCTCGCTTACAAAAAAGCCTCCATATTGGAGGCTTTTAGTATAACTGTTTGTGTTTTCAATTAAAGAATAAAACGACTTAAGTCTTCATCTTCAACTAGCGCACCTAAGTGTTTTTCAACGTAGGCGGCATCGATAACAAGACTTGAACCCGCTTTTTCAGAAGCATCATATGAAATCTCTTCCATTAGCCTTTCCATAACTGTATGAAGGCGACGCGCACCGATATTTTCGGTTTTTTCGTTTACTTGCCATGCTGCCTTAGCAATACGCTCAATTGCGTCGTCGCTAAATTCAATAGCGACTTGCTCTGTTTTGAGTAGCTCGCGTTGTTGCTCAGTAAGTGACGCGTGTGGCTCCGTTAGTATACGTTTAAAGTCATCGGCTGTGAGTGCTTCAAGTTCAACACGAATAGGTAAACGGCCTTGTAACTCAGGGATCATGTCTGATGGTTTAGACATTTGGAATGCGCCTGAGGCAATAAACAACATGTGGTCAGTTTTTACCATGCCGTGCTTGGTATTAACGGTAGAGCCTTCAATAAGCGGAAGTAAATCACGTTGTACACCTTCACGACTTACATCTGGGCCTGAGGCTTCACCACGTTTACAAATTTTATCTATTTCATCAATAAACACAATGCCGTTTTGCTCTACTGCAAAAATGGCCTGTTCTTTTAATTCTTCAGGATTAACCAGTTTACCGGCTTCTTCTTCAGTAAGTAACTTAAACGCTTCTTTAATTTTAAGCTTACGCTTAGTGCGTTTATCACCACCCATGTTTTGAAACATTCCCTGTAACTGGTTGGTCATTTCTTCCATACCAGGAGGAGCCATAATTTCAATATTAGGTTGAGCTTGGGCTAAATCAATATCAATTTCTTTGTCATCTAATTGGCCTTCGCGTAACTTTTTACGAAACGATTGGCGTGTCGATGAATTTTCATCGCGCTGAACTTCACCGTATTGATCTTTCGCTGGAGGCAGTAATACATCTAAAATACGTTCTTCAGCCGCTTCTTCAGCGCGATGTTTGAACTTTTTAGTTTGTTGCTCTCGTGTCATTTTAATTGAAACATCAACTAAATCACGGATGATAGTTTCAACTTCTTTACCGACATAACCTACTTCTGTAAATTTAGTAGCTTCAACTTTAATAAAAGGTGCGTTGGCAAGCTTTGCTAAACGACGAGCAATCTCAGTTTTACCTACACCCGTAGGGCCAATCATTAAGATATTTTTTGGCGTTACTTCTGCGCGTAAGTCTTCGTTTAACTGCATACGGCGCCAGCGATTACGAAGGGCAATAGCAACCGCTTTTTTCGCTTTAGCTTGGCCAATAATATGTTGGTCTAGCTCATGAACAATTTCTCTTGGGGTCATATCAGACATAGCGAGTTCCTATTACAATTCTTCGATAGTTTGGAAGTTATTCGTAAATACACAGATGTTGCCAGCAATTGTTAGACTTTTCTCTACAATTTCACGAGCACTTAAGTCGGTATTTTCTAATAAGGCGGTTGCAGCTGATTGCGCAAAGTTACCGCCGCTGCCAATTGCGATTAGGTCGTTTTCTGGTTGCACCACGTCACCGTTGCCGGTGATAATTAGCGAAGCTGTTTCATCAGCAACAGCAAGTAAAGCTTCAAGTTTACGCAGGGCACGATCGCTACGCCAATCTTTAGCCATTTCTACAGCAGCTTTAGTGAGGTTACCTTGGTGCATTTCTAATTTGCTTTCAAAACGTTCGAAAAGAGTAAAGGCATCAGCAGTGCCGCCAGCAAACCCAGCGATAACTTTGCCATTATAAAGGCGTCGAACTTTTCGGGCATTGCCCTTCATTACTGTGTTACCAAGAGATACTTGGCCGTCACCACCAATAACAACTTTGTCATCACGGCGTACACTTACGATTGTAGTCATGTTATTCCTCATCATCGCGCTGCAAGGGGCAGCGCGTAAAAAACGATTATGAAGAGGTTATATGGGTGAATGGTTTAAATTCAAGTCCAGCCCCAAATTCCGCAGCCGACAATATTAATTCGTTTAAGTTTGTTCTTGTCACTTTCTGCATGACGCTTGGTTTCATAAGGCCCTAAACGCACTTTGTACCAAATACCATTGCTGCCTGTGGTTTTTTTGATTTCTGAAATTAATCCTGCAAAGGCTATTTTAGCTTTTAAGGTTTCAGCTTGCTGATGGGTTCTAAATGAACCACATTGCATGACATAAGGGCCTTTTTGTTCAAGTTCTTTTACTTCAACCTGAATCTCATGCTCTTTAATTTCTTTAATAAATTTAGGTGGCCGCGGTTTAGCTATTTCTACTTGTTTTTCGGGTGTTGGATTTGCTTGCTTTTCAACAAGCTCTGGATCGGCATTGTTTTTAACAAACCAGAGTCCGTATGCAAAACCACCGATTAGTAACAAGGCAATAATGATTAACAAAAACGGGAAGGGTTTTTTAGCCGGCTCTTGTTTAGTGTTTTTTCTATTTTTTGGTTTTTTATTAATATAATCGTGCTGTGCCATGGTGTTATATGTGGCCTTACCTAAATCATGTCTGTAGGGTCTACGTCTAAACTCCAGCGAACTTTTTGTGCAAGTTTGCTAGTGCTGAGATAATCAACCATTTGCGCGAGATACTGATGTAGTATGCGTCGATCTTGCGCTTGAATATGTAATTGAAAACGATACATTCCCGCAATTTTTTCTAAAGGCGCGGGGATCGGTCCGAGCAATTGTATACCAGATACCCCATTGACAGGAACCAAATCCGTTAGAAAGTCGACGACTTGCTTTATGTTATGCCCTTGTGCGCGAACAATTGCCATACTCGTAATAGGTGGCAACTGTGCATCACTTCGCTCAGTGAGTGCAAAGCGGGCAAAATCTTGATAGCCATTATTAACTAAGTCTTGTAATAACGGGTGCTCAGGAAAGTGCGTTTGTAATAATACTTCACCGGGTTCGCCAGAACGTCCCGCGCGTCCTGCAACTTGTGTTACTAATTGTGCTAAATGCTCAGTAGCCCTAAAGTCACACGAATACAAACCACTATCGACATCTAAAATAAGTACTAAGCTAACATCAGCAAAATGGTGACCTTTTGCCAGCATTTGCGTACCAACTAAAATACGTGCGCCGCCTTGGTTTATTTCATCCAGTGCTTTTTCAAGGCTACCTTTACGCCGAGTTGAGTCACGGTCGATACGGCTGATCGGGGTGTCTGCAAATTCACTACTTAAAAACTCTTCTATTTGCTCGGTGCCCTTGCCGTTAGGAAATATTTGCGTACTACCACAGTCAGGGCATTGATGCGGTACATGATATTGATCGCCACAATGGTGGCAAATCATTTGGCCTATTGCCTTATGAAAAGTCGCACTGGTGCTGCAGCGGTTACATTCACTCAACCAACCACATTCATGACAAATCAAAGTTGGAGAAAACCCACGGCGATTTAAAAATACCATCACCTGCTTTCCTCTATTCAGGTGCTGGCGCATTATCGCTAGGCTCGCATGCGCAATACCGGCTCTATCAGGCTGACCTTTCATGTCGAGCAGCTTAAACTGATTATCGGTGGCGGTTTGTGCGCGCTCACTTAATGTAAGCAACTGGTATTTGTTATTAATAGCTTTATGCAGTGTTTCTAGTGCTGGCGTAGCGCTACCCAAAATAAGTGGAATTTGATGCTGATAGGCACGATACGCAGCTAAATCACGGGCATGATAGCGTAAAGTGTCTTGTTGTTTAAATGAGGCATCATGCTCCTCATCAACCACAATCATCCCAAGCTTTAAAAATGGCAGAAAAATACTCGAACGGGTGCCTATAACAATGGCACAACTGCCTTTTTCGCAAAAACGCCATGTTTGTAGACGTTCGTTATCGGTTAATGCCGAGTGCCATAACATAATAGGGGTGTCAGGAAAGCGACGTCTAAAACGATTGACCGTTTGAGGCGTTAGCCCTATTTCAGGAACGAGCACTAACGCCTGTTCGCCACGTTTTAATACTTCTTCTAGGCATTGCAGGTAAACTTCGGTTTTTCCGCTGCCAGTGACACCTTCTAGCAAAAAGCTAGTAAACCCCGTACTTTGATTAATTGCAGTGCAGGCAATGGCTTGCTCTTTATTTAAACGGGGTTTGCTGCCAACCGTTGGCGAGGTATGTTGCCATTGATTGTCGTGCTCAATGGTTTGAACTATTAGCTCTTTATCTAAAAGGGTATCAATGGTTTTTTTATTAAACCCGAGGGCTTTGAGTTCGGTTAATGATGATTTACCGGATGCTGATAATTGCTTAAGCAAATTAAGCTGTGTTTTAGCTTTTAAAGACGGTAAAAGTGCCCCCTTTTCGCTTAATGTCACCATGTTTATACTGGTTTTATCAGGGCACTCACCTTGGCGCAGTGCACTGGGCAATGCAATATGAATAGTTTCACCGAGTGGATAGCAATAATAACGCGCTGTAAATTTCAGTAGCTCTAAATGCTGCGCAGATAACACCGGTGAGTCGTCAATAACTTCAATAATAGATTTTATTTTGCCTTCGGGGACTGCTGTTTCCGCTTTTAAGCTAAGAATAACCGCTACTTTACGTTGATTGCCAAAAGGGACTAACACGCGCATACCAGGCTGTAATTGAGTCAGCGGTACTAATTGCTCATCCACTTTATAATCAAAGGTGCGAGGCAAGGGGACTTTTATTGCAACTTCAGCAAAACGCATAACAACTCAACCAATTAACGTAATGGTTTAATGTACTAAAAATAGCATTAAAAGCCTACCGACAAATCAGTAATGAATAGGTGTTTGCCGACTTTTTAGCAAAAAGGGTAATTAAAGCTTGTGTGTGTGTGGGTTGTTGGATAAAATTCGCGACCAATAAATTTGTTTTAACGACGTATGGTGCCAGACTTCGGGTTTGGAGAGCGATGCGGCCTTAACTAGAGGTTCCTATGAAAGAAGGTATTCACCCTAAGTACGAAGTAATTTCTGCAACTTGTTCATGCGGAAACAAATTCGAAACTCGTTCTACTCTGTGTAAAGACATTCACTTAGACGTATGTTCTGCGTGTCACCCGTTTTACACTGGTAAGCAAAAGATTTTAGACACTGGCGGCCGTGTTGATCGCTTCAACAAGCGCTTCGGTGCACTTAGCAGCAAAAAATAATTTTTTGTTTCTATGTAAAAAAAGCACCTTAGGGTGCTTTTTTTGTGGCCAAAATTTACTTTCCTACCTGCTTTCTTAGCAATTTTGTATTTATTTTTTTTGCATAACTATTTCCTGTTCTTATTCTGAGTATGCATAAACATTTGCAGACAAAACAGCCAATATTCTCTATATTTTTATTTGTTAAACTTTAAAGATGGTACTCAAATGCAGGTAACGTGAGGTTATTTGTGTTTAAAGTTAAATAAAATTCGGTATTTCACTATTTTAATTTAAGACTAAAAAATACGCTTTATAAAAATAGAATAAGGGCAAAAAGTACCTGTGTTTTTCATTTTTATGACGAATTTATATTTTAAAAATGTCAGGATAATCTAGGGAAGTTGCTGATAAATAACTTAAAATTAACAGTTCTAGCATATAACAGGATAGACCTGATATTGCTTGGAATTTAAAAATAATAAAGGTATCGTAGATTAAACTACCTCTCACTTTAACTTAAATTGCAGGATATAATCGCGTTATGTCAGATTTTCGTGAACAAGCACTACATTACCATGCCCATCCCGTTCCAGGTAAAATCAGTATTGAGCTGACCAAGCCCGCTGAGACGGTTAAAGACCTCGCGCTCGCATACAGCCCCGGTGTCGCAGAACCTGTTCGTGAAATTGCCGCTGATCCAGCAAATGCCTACAAATATACTGGTAAAGGAAATATGGTTGCGGTTATTACTAACGGCACTGCAATTTTAGGCTTAGGTAATTTAGGTCCACTGGCTTCAAAACCCGTTATGGAAGGTAAAGCGCTACTATTTAAGCGTTTTGCAGGGTTAGACTCTATAGATATTGAAGTTAAGCACCGTACTACCGAAGACTTTATTAACACGGTGGCTAATATTGCCGACACCTTTGGTGGAATTAATTTAGAAGATATTAAAGCGCCCGAGTGTTTTGAAATAGAAAAAGCGCTTATAGAGCGTTGTAGCATTCCTGTTTTTCATGATGATCAGCATGGTACGGCTATTGTAACGGCTGCGGGTATGCTAAACGCGCTGGAAGTACAGGGCAAAGCAATTGAAGATGCAATTATTGTATGTTTAGGTGCCGGCGCTGCAGCTGTTGCCTGTATGGAGCTTTTAATTAAATGTGGCGCGTTGCGTGAACATATTTATATGTTAGATCGCAAAGGAGTTATTCATACGCGTCGTGATGACTTGAATGAATATAAGCAATTATTTGCAAACAATACCGATAAACGTACTTTACAAGATGTAATTGAAGATGCCGATGTGTTTGTGGGTGTATCGGGCCCTAATTTATTAGCCCCTGAAGATTTAAAATTAATGGCTGATAGACCCGTGGTATTTGCTTGTTCAAACCCCGATCCTGAAATCGATCCGCAATTAGCACACGCTGCACGTAACGATTTAATTATGGCTACAGGTCGCTCTGATTATCCGAATCAAGTTAATAACGTATTGTGTTTTCCGTTTATTTTCCGTGGTGCGTTAGATGTACGTGCCAGTGAAATAAACGACGAGATGAAAATTGCTGCTGTAGAAGCAATCCGCAGTATTGCTAAAGAGCCCGTACCGGCTGAAGTGCTTACTGCCGCAGGCATCGACAAATTAGAGTTTGGTGCTAAATATATTATACCAAAACCAATGGATCCACGTTTGTTACCACGTATAGCTAAAGCGGTTGCGCAGGCGGCGGTTGATTCAGGTGTGGCACTAATTGATATGCCAGAAAACTACATGGCGTAATTGTTAAGTGTAAATTAGCGCAAAAAAAACCTCAGCATTTGCTGAGGTTTTTTTGTATAAAGACCCTTCTAGTCTTCATTTAAAATAGGCACTTCTAGTCCCATTTCTTGCATTATTTTCTTCACTTCTTCAGGTACTTTTTCTGCGTTATCTTTACGCAAATCATCATCATTAGGCAGCGGTTGCCCGGTAAACGCATGCAAAAACGCTTCGCATAAAAGCTCGCTATTTGTTGCATGACGTAAGTTGTTTATTTGACGACGAGTACGTTCATCAGTTAATACTTTTAATACATTTAGCGGGATCGAAACGGTGATCTTCTTTACTTGTTCGGATTTTTTCCCGTGTTCTGCGTATGGGTGAATATATTCACCATTCCATTTAGCCATAAGATGTATCGTTGCCTCAGATTATAAATTGCTCACACAGCATCAAAGCGTGTAAATATGCGTGAAATTCTATCGGTTTAAAAAAGATAGTCAAATACTAGTTATTTAGCTATCTAGACATTTAAATGTTTTGACATCTTAAATTGCATGCGCTACCTTTTAGACGTCTAAACATCCAAATTAGTAAAGGTAGCGAAAATGAGTGAAAAAAATAAGGCAACAATTGCTGTTCGTAGTGGAATAGAAGCCGACAAACAGCATGGTGCGGTTGTTCCACCGCTTTATTTATCAACAACTTACTCATTTGCTGACTTTGATACAAAGCGCCAATATGATTATGGCCGCAGTGGTAACCCTAATCGTGACATTTTGGCTGAGGCGCTCACGGAGCTTGAAGGTGGCGCTAAAGGCATTATTACCGCAACAGGCATGGCAGCCGTTCACCTAACAACACAATTACTTAATAGTGACGATACGTTAGTGATCCCTCATGACTGTTATGGGGGCAGCTATCGCTTATTTACTTCGCTAGAAAAGCGCGGCTTATTAAAACTAGAAGTGGTCGATTTTACCAAAAGCGACAGTCTGACACGCATCCTTGCTATTAAACCTAAGCTGATTTGGATTGAAACACCTAGCAATCCTATTTTACGCTTAACAGATATTAAAGCGGTAACTGATACAGCTAAACAGTGTGGTGCACTGGTTGCCGCCGACAACACATTTTTATCGCCAGCATTACAAAACCCGATTAAGTTTGGCGCTGATATTGTGGTGCACTCAACCACAAAATATATCAATGGCCATTCAGACGTTGTTGGTGGCGCGGTTATCGCAGCGACTGCTGAGTTAGGTGAAGAGTTAGCGTGGTGGGCAAATAACATTGGCATCACCGGCGCGCCATTTGATAGCTATTTAACGCTCAGAGGCTTACGTACTTTAAACGTGCGTTTAAGGCAACACCAAGAAAATGCACTCGCCATTGCACAGTATTTAGAACGCTCCCAGTTTGTTGCCCAAGTTTACTACCCAGGTCTTGAATCACACCCTCAACATGCGCTAGCTAAGGCGCAGCAGCTTGGCTTTGGTGCTATGGTTAGCTTTGATATAAAAGGCGATATAAACGATGCTGCAGCGTTTTTAACGCGTTTAAATGAATTTAGCTTAGCGGAATCATTAGGTGGAGTAGAAAGTTTGATTTGTCACCCTGCGACTATGACCCACGCCGGTATGGACGCAACCGCGCGTGCAGAAGCCGGAGTAGGCGACACGCTTATTCGTATCTCGGTGGGTATTGAAGATGTAAATGATTTACTCGCTGACTTAGACAGGGTATTTAATTTGGTGCGCCTAGGGCAAGCCAATCTCGGCCTATCGGCAAAAAGTGGTGCTAGTGAATCATTTGGTTCAGCAAAGTTAAACGCGGCGCATCCGGCGTTATGGTAGTGCATACCAATCTTCAAAATACAAAACATAAATGCGAGTCGGTATTAATATGGTAAATCAGGTTCATAAATTTGGTGGTTCGAGTTTAAGCTCAGCGGATCGCTTTAAAAGTGTCGCAAATATTATTTTAACTCATGCTCAAGCTGGGGATTGTGTGGTGGTATCGGCTGCCGGTAAAACCACCGATACCTTAGTTAAACTGTGGCAAAGCTATCAACAGCAAGACACTCAAGCTATTGCTGATATTGTATTGCTATTGAGTAACCATCAAATAGCTCTGATTGAGCAATTATTAATAGCTAACGCTAAGCACCATGCGCTTGATTTACTTGAAACTGAGCTCAGTATTATTACCAAGCAGGCTAAGCAAGGAACATTAGCTGAAGCTGCGTTATTAGCACATGGTGAATTGTGGTCTGCAAGGTTACTAAGCGCTTACTTAGAACAGCTTAACGTTAGCGCTTGTGCCCATGACGCTAGGCAGTTATTTACGTTAGATGCCGGGCAGCTGCAGCATGCTAATAATCAGCAGCAGTGCTTAAAAGCCATAGAAACGAGTAAAATTAATGTAGTTACGGGGTTTATTGCGGCTGATTTACATGGTGAAACAGTGACCTTAGGGCGAAATGGCAGTGATTACAGTGCCACTTTATTAGCGCGGTATTGCAATGCTAAAAAAGTCTCTATTTGGACTGACACTCAAGGTGTTTTTAGTACTGATCCGCGTAAGGTTGCTAATGCGGTTAAGTATGCGCGAGTGTGCCGTGATCAAGCGAATTTATTAGCGAGGCTAGGTAATCCAGTATTACACGCTAAAACATTATCGCCATTAAAAGATACCGATATAGAATTAGTTGTTCGCAGTAGTTACGATCCTCAAGGCAGTCATACCGAAATAGTTAAACTAGGAATGAGTAAACAAAAACGCTTTTTAACCACAGTAAATAATGTGGATTTACTCATTGTTGATGATCTGAGTGAAGGCGAAGTAGCACATGTTAGCCAACTTATTCAGCATAGTTTGCATCACTTTGAACACGAAGGCGAAATCTACTTACTAGTCCCTGCGTCAGCGACACATCAGGTGGCTAATTATTTTGCTGGCCGCGCCAATATTAGTGAGTCAAACTTAAATGGGGTGGCGATTATTGCACCTGATCAAGAGGTAGCGCCGCTTGGTAAGCAAAGTGAAGCCTTATTACAAACACAATCTATCCAGCCTCGGTTTACCCATTACGGTGAGGGATATACGTTACTATTAACCGATCAAGTACTTGAAAGTGATGTGCTGAGCCTGTTACATGACAAGCTCATTAATAAAGCACAAGAAATAGCTTTAATTATTGCAGGACTTGGTAATGTAGGTGCTGAGTTTATGCGCCAATTACCTGCTCAACTAGCACGCTTATCAACTGATTTTAACGTCAAGTTAGTAGCGCTTTTACGCTCAGAGCAGATGCTGGTGAATGCTAATGGATTAGACTGTGAAAGCTGGCAACTTCAATGGGAAAACCATGCAAGCTCCTATAAACAAGCCGATTTATTGTCATACATAGATACTCTTGAGTATGAACATAAAATAGTGATCGACATTACCGCCAGTGAACATTTTAGTCAGCTTTATAGTAAGTTAGTTGAATTAAACTGCCATCTAATTAGTGCTAATAAATACGCGGGAACCGCATCGCTTTCGTGGTATCAAACACTACGTGAAAGCCTTGCTCAACGTGGCTTACATTGGCGTTATAATGCAAGTGTAGGGGCCGGACTACCGATTAATTTTGCCTTGGCTGATTTACAAAATAGTGGCGATAAAATAACGCGAATAGAAGGCGTGTTTTCAGGCACGCTGTCATGGTTATGCAGTATGTATGATGGCAGTAAAGCGTTTTCAGATTTAGTTCTAGAAGCGCAAGCTTTGGGGTTCACAGAGCCTGATCCTCGAGAAGACTTATCTGGACGAGATATGCAACGTAAGTTGCTTATTTTAGTGCGTGAATTAGGTATTGAATTGGAACTTGATGACATTTCTTTATCCGCTTTGATGCCCGATGAGTTAAGTGCTGGCAGCTGGAATAACTTTATTGATAATAAGGCTCGTTTAGATGCGTTTATTGAGCAGCATGCGCAAGCGGCTCAGCAACAAAATGCTGCACTGTGCTACACCGGGTTATTAGAGTTTGAAAACAACACGCTAAACGCTAAGGTAGGGATTACCTATGTACCAAAAAGCGAAGCGGTTGCGAATTTGACCCCCGGAGATAATATTTTTGTGATTAATACCCAGTGGTATAACCAAAACGCATTAGTGATACAAGGCCCCGGTGCGGGTAAAGAAGTGACTGCTGCTGGCGTTCACTCTGACTTATACTGGTTGGTACAAAATATTAGTTAGACCATCAAAAAGGCCGCTAATTTGCGGCCTTTTCACTGTTCACTATATTTAAAATAGCTCTTCTTCAGTTTTAGTGTTTTCTTCAAATATATCATTTGGTTGTGATAACACATACTTGGTAGGAGCGGTGCCTTTTTCAAAGTATTCAAAACGGCTGGTGTAATCGTTTTTATGACTTAATAATCCGGTTTCTAAATCAATACGAATAGAAACTAAGCCTTCAGGTGGTTCGATGGGCGCAGCAGGTTTGCCATCCAGTGCGGCGCGCATAAAATCAACCCATGCAGGCTGAGCTGTTTTTGCGCCTGACTCAGCACCTGATATTTGACCACTTCCTAAGTTGTTATTGTAGGTTGAGCGTCCCAGTGTATTACCTGGGTTATCAAAGCCAACCCAAACTGATGTCATCACATCGCGGTTAAAGCCACTAAACCAAGTATCTACAGAATCATTAGTCGTGCCTGTTTTACCAGAAAGATCGCGACGTTTTAGCGCTTGTGCACGCCAGCCTGTTCCACTCCAACCGGTTTTATGTGACCAGCTAC
The DNA here is from genome assembly GCF_030407565.1 of Pseudoalteromonas sp. APC 3694. Classification (NCBI taxonomy): domain Bacteria; kingdom Pseudomonadati; phylum Pseudomonadota; class Gammaproteobacteria; order Alteromonadales; family Pseudoalteromonadaceae; genus Pseudoalteromonas; species Pseudoalteromonas sp. APC 3694. Next base: position 20,615 of record NZ_JASDDE010000030.1, on the reverse strand, counting down.
CGCCACCCCAAATAGCACTATTCATTGCGCTGGCAATTAAAAATGCATTTTGTTTAGAGATGATCTGCGGCGCACAATTTGGTGCTACTTGCTCACCTAGCATTAGCGAGCTAGGTGTTGTCGTTTCATCATCACAAATAATGGTGGGATTGGTTTTAAATAAGGTATTACCCATTGCATCTTGGATTTGTGAAATAAAGTACGGCTCAATTAGGTGACCGCCATTAGCAAAAGCACTCATCCCACGAGCTAATTCAAGCGGCGTAATGGATGCACTGCCTAATGCCAGTGACTCACTACGATTTATATCTTTATCGTCAAAACCAAATTTTAATAAATGATCGGCTGTTCTTTGCAGTCCAACGCCCCTTAATAAACGTACGGAAATTACATTCTTAGATTGGGCTAAAGCACGACGAATGCGAATTGGGCCATTATAAATAGCTGGGCTGTTTTTTGGTCGCCATGCAACGCCTTGGCTCTTATCCCATTGATTTATAGGAGCATCATTTAAAATTGACGCTAGTGTGTAGCCTTTTTCAAGCGCAGCTGAATATATAAACGGCTTAATATTTGAGCCTACTTGGCGTTTAGCTTGTACAGCTCGGTTATATTGGCTTTGTTCAAAACTATATCCACCAACAATGGCTTTTATGCGCCCGTCTTGTGGGTCTAAAGAAACAATGGCGCTCGCCGCTTCAGGTATTTGACTTAAAATATAGCTATTATCGTCATTTTTGCGCAGCCATATTTGCATGCCTGGAGTTAATATATCGCTTGCTGTTTCAGGCGCAAAGCTTTGGCGATAGCGTGTAATAAACTTACGTGCCCATTTTAGGTTATCCCAAGTAAGGGTTGTGCGCTCGCCGCTTTTAAGTATAACTTCAGCGCTTTTATCGCTCACGCTTAACACCGCAGCCGTTTTTAAAGGGCCAAATTCATTAACAGCTTTTAAAGTATTTAATAATTTCGACTGCGTTAATGGCGGCTCTGTTTGCGGATCCCACAATATGGCTTCAGGGCCTCTAAAACCATGGCGCATATCGTAGGCATGCAGGTTATTAACTAGAGCTGTTTGTGCTGCTTTTTGAACATCTGATTCAACAGAAGTGTACACTTTAAACCCTGAGTTATAGGCTTTATCTATACCGTAGCGTGACACCATTTCTGCTCGTACCATTTCTGAAATGTACGGCGCGTATAAGTCAATTTCAGCTCCATGAAAATACGCGGTAATTGGTTGGTTAGTGGCTTCATTATACTGCGCTCTTGAAATATACTTCTCTTCAAGCATTCTTCCTAACACCACATTTCTTCTTGCTTTAGCACGTTCTGGATTACGAATAGGATTAAGTGCCGAAGGAGCTTTTGGTAAACCAGCAATCATTGCCATTTGCGCAAGAGTTAACTCTTTTAGTTCTTTACCATAATAAACTTGAGCCGCAGCACCAATACCAAAGGCACGATTTCCTAATTCTATTTTATTTAGGTAAAGCTCAAATATTTCATCTTTTGAGAGGAGGTTTTCGATATGAATGGCAATAAATATTTCTTTTACTTTACGAATGTAGGCTTTTTCTCGTGTTAAAAAGAAGTTACGAGCTAATTGCATGGTAATAGTACTGGCACCTTGCTTTTTCTCACCAGTAGAAATAAGTACTAGCGCTGAGCGCACAATACCAATTGGATCAATACCGATATGATCGTAAAAGCGGTTATCTTCAGTTGCCAAAAAAGCCTGCAATAAAGGCTGGGGAATTTGGTCTATAGTTACAGGGATCCGTCTTTTTTCACCAAATTGGTTGATTAAAAGCCCATCTTTAGTAAATACTTGCATAGGCGTTTGTAATTGCACGTTTTTTAAAACTTGCACGCTGGGAATATCGGATTTAACGTAGTAATAAAGGCTGAGCAATGTAATTAGTGCAAGTAATGCACAAATGATCAAAAATTGTAAAGTTCTTTTTAATAAAATCACTGATATTTCCCTAAACGGACTCCCAATTACAGGTTGAGACTGCTAGTATATATTGATTAAAAATTGAATAATATTTTTTAAGATATAAATTATAACTTGTTTATTATTAAAACAAAGGCAAAGTTGCAAACATGCTAAGTCAACTAATAAAAAAACCATCACCAATGATGGTAGGTATTGATATTGGATCGCACTCTATCAAGGCCGTACTTTTAAGTGAAACAGAAACTGGGCTTCGACTAGAAGCACTTGCAATTGAACCTATGCCAAAAGGCGCTATGAGCGAGCGTAATATTCAAGATATTGAAGCAATTGGTAATGTGATAATCAAGTTAAAACGAAAGCTACCAAAGTCGCTAAAATTCGCGTCTGTTGCCGTCTCTGGGCAAACCGTGATTACCAAAGTTATTTTCATGGATGTTTCCTTAAGCGACGCTGAATTAGAGTCGCAGATTGAAATTGAAGCCGACAGCTTAATTCCTTACCCACTAGATGAAGTGAGTCTTGATTTTGAAAAGCTCTCTACAAATAGTGCTGACCCGAGCAAAATAAATGTACTGCTCTCTGCCGCTAGAACCGAAAGCGTTGAAGCTAGAGTCGGTGCGTTAAGTGCTGCGAATTTAACCGCAAAAGTAGTGGACGTTGAAAGCTATGCGCTAAGTCGCGCTATGGATGTTTACTACCAACAGTTACCATCAGATGCATATGACAAAACGGTTGCAGTGGTTGATATTGGTGCTGTACTCACCTTGGTGAGTGTAGTGCAATCTGGTGAGACAATTTATACCCGTGACCAAGTATTTGGTGGCGACCAATACACAAATAGTATCGTTGCTTACTACAACAAAGGCTTTGATGAAGCTGAAATTGGCAAAACAACCGGTGATTTACCTCCAAACTATACATTTGAAGTGTTAGCTCCTTTTCAAACATCGTTACTCCAGCAGGTTCGTCGTGCTGTTCAAATGTTTTTAACCACCACAGGTAAAGAACAATTGGACTATATTGTATTGACGGGCGGCTCAGCGATGATTAAAGGCATTGATAGATTGCTGATTGAAGAATTAGGAATACACACAGTTGTTGTTGAACCATTTGATAAGATGGAAATATCCCCTAGAGTTGATCGTAATATAATACAGCGCCACCGCACTCAATTTGCAATTGCGACTGGCCTGGCGTTGAGGAGCTTTTCATCATGCCACATATAAATTTATTACCTTGGCGTGAGCTACAGCGTGAGCAGTCTAAAAAGAAATTTATAACACTTCTTATGGCTGTGGTTATCGTCTGTTTTGCTGGTATGTATATGCTGAGTGTGTTTTATGGTGCTCTAAAAGAAGGGCAAACCTTAAAAAATAATTATCTTAGTTCAGAAATTACAACGCTCGACAATAAAATTCGCGACATACGTGATCTAGACAAGAAAAAAGAAAACTTACAACAACGTATGCGTTTAATTGAAGAGTTACAAAGTAGCCGTAATTTAGGCACCCAAATAATGGATGAAGTGGCAAAAATAGTGCCCGCAGGGGTTTATTTAACCAAGCTGGAGCGCAAAGGTAATCAAATTCATGTGTTAGGCAAAAGTGAGTCTAATAATCGTTTATCTACTATGCTCAGACAGGTACAAAGCTCTTACTTATTAGAGCGCCCGACTATGCAAGGTATTGTTGCCGGCGATCAATCTTCACGTTTACTCAGCGATTTTAATATGGAGTTTTACGTAAAACCATTTGGCAAAATAGGTGAGGTACGTAATGAACCTTGATTTTAAATCGTTTACAGAAATCGATTGGAATGAAATCGAGCTCGATAACATCGGTGAGTGGCCCGTTATTGTAAAAGCAATATGCGGAACTTTTGTAGCTTGTTTGGTGTTGTTTTTTAGCTACAGCTTATTAGTGTCGGATGAAATAGACAGCTACCACAATGCGGTTGCTAAGGAAATTGAGTTACGCACAACCTACCGAACTAAATATGCAGTTGCCAGTAAGCTTGATATTTATCGTGAGCAAATGGTTGAGATGGAAGATAAATTCTCTCAATTATTAAAACGCCTACCTACTTCAAATGAGACGCCAGGATTATTGGACGACCTTTCTTATGTGGGTACAACCAGCGGGTTAACATTTTTAAAAATTGGTTGGTTGCCAGAAGTTGAAAAAGAGTTTTATACCGAGTTGCCAATTAAAATTGAAGTGGTAGGTACTTATCATGAGTTTGGCGAATTTGTAGGGAAAGTGGCTCAACTACCAAGAATTGTCAGTTTACATGACTTTTCTATTTTATCATCTGGCGAAAAGCAGCTAACATTCAGTGTAGTAGCAAAAACTTACCGTTATGAAGAGGGGGTGAGATGATGAAGCAGCTTCTCTTTTTAACCACTGCGATGTTTTTGCTCAGTGGCTGTAACGAGGATACATCGGAGCAAAAAGAATTTATTGATCAGGTTAAGGCAAATACCACGGCACGTATTGAAAAAATACCTGAGCTAGTTAAGTTTGAGCACTTTGAGTATAACGCCAAAGACTTACGTAGCCCTTTTGTAGCGCCAGAACCAGAAATTATTCAAAACAAGCTAACACAAGTTAAAAACTGTCTTCACCCAGATCCAGAGCGTGTTCGTCAGCCACTGGAGAAGTACCCATTAGATAATTTAGCAATGAGGGGCACAATAGGATCGAACGGCAAAATATGGGCGCTCATTACAGCTGCTGATGACACCTTGCACCGAGTAACAATAGGAAGCTATTTAGGCACCTATGACGGAAAAGTAAGCAGTGTTAATAGTGACTATATTGAATTAGTAGAATTAATCCCTGATGGGTCAGGTTGTTGGAAAGAACGTTTGACCAAATTAGAAATGTTAGAGGCGGCAACCAATGGCGCAAATTAATAAGAAAAAAGGTATACCCTATATGCACAAAGGTGAGTGTTCGCATCATCGTATTTTATCTGCTTTATTGTTTGTTTTTTTACTACTAATGACAAAAGCCGTAAGTGCAGCCCCTTTACTCTATGACGTTCGATATAATCCATTGCTTAAAGGTGAAACCGAATTACAGCTAGTTTTTGATGAAGAGTTGCAGCAGCAACCAGCAGTACAAGTTTTTAATAGCCCTGCAAGAATAGAGCTACTATTTGATGGGGTAGAATTAGATGAAGGGTTGACGAATATCGCTATCAACCAAGCTGGTATCAGTAACATCACGAGTATGATGACCAGTGCGGGTTTAAAAGTGACCATTAACTTGGACCGATTAAAAATTTATGAGACTGAAGTAAACAATAATTTAGTTTCTATTAGAATTTCTGATAACCCACTCACAGAGCAAATTTTAGCAACCAGCGAAGATAAGCCTGCTTACACGTCTAATTATATTAACGGTATTCAAGCAATTGACTTTCGACGTGGAGAAAAAGGTGAAGCGAAAGTACTTGTTTATCTACAAGATACTCAGGCAGCTGTAGAGGTGCATGAAAGCGGCGGAAAAATCATTGCCGAGTTTCATCATACCGATATTTTAGATGATTTATTGTATGAATTAGATGTACTTGATTTTGGTACTGTGGTGAGCAGTATTGAAACGTTTAAAGAAGATAACCTTACACGTTTAGTGATTGAACCGAACACTGCTTTTGCCTATACCTATCAGCAAATTGAGAATATTTTTACCTTAACGGTTGAGAAAGATGAAACGCAAAATGCCTACTTAGATGGTGGTAAAGAGTACTTGGGTCGTCCTATGACGCTTAATTTTCAAGATATCTCTGTTCGTGCTGTGTTACAGATTATTGCTGGTTACAATGATTTTAACTTGGTAACAAGCGACTCAGTGACAGGCAATATTACTCTTCGCCTTGATGGGGTTCCGTGGGATCAGGCGTTAGATGTCGTGCTTAGAATAAAAGGCTTAGACAAACGCATGGACGGTTCTATTTTAATGGTTGCACCATCTGAAGAGCTGGCTGCCCGTGAAGCAAAAGAGTTAAAAGCTAAACAGCAAGTTGAGGATTTAGAGCCACTTTACAGTGAATACATCCGCTTAAATTATGCAAAAGCAGAAGATTTTGCCGACTTATTAAAAACAGATACCAATAGTATTATTACAGCCAGAGGGAGCGTGTCTGTTGATCAACGTACTAATACGTTATTAATGAAAGACACTGCAAAAAGTATTGAAAGTGTTCGTCGTATGGTCGAGACCTTAGATATACCGGTTAAACAAGTGGTTATTGAAGCGCGTATGGTAACCGTACGTGATAACGTAACTGAAGACTTGGGGGTTCGTTGGGGGTTTAGTGATCAGCAAGGCTCAGACGGTGTTTCTGGCACATTAGAAGGAGCTGAAACGATTTCTAATGGTAATATTCCTAGCCTTTCTGATCGACTTAACGTTAATTTACCTGTGGCGAATCCATCGGCAAGTATAGGTATGCACATTGCTAAATTGGCTAACGGAACATTAATTGATTTAGAATTAACCGCCCTTGAAGAAGAAAACAAAGGTGAAATCATTGCAAGCCCACGCATTACTGCTGCTAATCAGCAAAAAGCGCGTATTGAACAAGGTACTGAGATTCCGTATGTGGAGTCAGCTTCAAGTGGTGCAACAACCGTAAGTTTTAAAAAGGCGGTACTAAGCCTAGAGGTGACACCTCATATCACACCCGATAACAAAGTTATTTTAAATTTAATCATTACTCAAGATACCCGAGGGGATACGGTTCAAACAGGTACAGGCCCAGCGGTTGCCATCGATACGCAACAAATTGAGACTCAAGTACTCGTTGAGAATGGACAAACGGTAGTGTTGGGTGGTATTTTCCAACAGCAAATTATTAATTCGACCAAAAAAGTACCTTTATTGGGCGATCTTCCTTACGTAGGAAGACTATTTAAAAGCACAAGCGAGTTCAATGAAAAGCGCGAACTGCTGATTTTTGTCACACCTAAAATCCAAATAGACTAAATATTTAAGCTATCTAGGTTGAATACCAGCCTAGATAGTATGGGTATGTAATTTAGTTATCGTGGTGTGAACACTCCCTATAAATGTACAATAAGACAGTATATAATTTTGATCATGTACTGTACTGCGGATGTATTTAAGGCTGCGTTTATGTTGTTTGTAATTCAGGCTCTTGTAAAGTTACCATGCAAAAGCTTTCATGAAGCAACAATGTAGTAACCTTAATTGCATGATTTTTAACCCTAGAAGATAAACTTGCCTATAACAAGGTGCTTTTTTGTTAACCAGTGGGTAATTATTTAGTTTAATTGCTCGTTATATGGCTTTTTATCCTAATTGACTTGAAATACCCGACCGATTACTGAGATAATCCCTTTCTTAATTTTGGGGCCAGGTCGTTAGGCGGGGTTTTATTTCAAATTTTAGAGTTCGTTTGTACTAAAAGATATGGCTGAGAAACGTAATATATTTCTAGTTGGCCCCATGGGGGCTGGCAAAAGCACGATTGGTCGTCACATCGCTGACCAATTACACCTTGAATTTGTTGATTCTGATCAAGAAATCGAACGTCGCACGGGCGCAGATATTGCCTGGGTATTCGATCTTGAAGGTGAGGAAGGCTTTAGACTTCGTGAAGAATCTGTTATTGGTGACTTAACCGAAATGCAAGGTATTGTACTTGCAACCGGTGGTGGCTCAGTAATGAGTAAAGAAGTTCGAAACAAGCTTTCGGCTCGCGGTATTGTTGTATACTTAGAGACACCGATTGAAAAGCAAGTTGCACGTACGCAACGCGACAAGCGTCGCCCATTACTGCAAACAGAAGAAGCACCTCGTGATGTACTTGAGCGCTTAGCAGAAGAGCGTGAACCATTATATAAAGAAGTAGCTGATTTTGTTGTACGCACTGATGAGCAGAGCGCGAAAGTTGTTGCTAACCAAATCATCGAGAAATTGGATTTTTAAAAGCCAGTATTAAAAAGGACTAACCCAGCATGCTTGAATTAACTGTTAATTTAGACGAGCGAAGTTATCCTATTTATATTGGTCAATCTGCACTTCAAGATACAGGCCGTCTAATCCATCACATTGGTGATTGTCGGCCTATCATCATTACTAATGAAACGATTGCACCGCTGTACCTTCAACAGTTGCTTGATTCATTAGCACAGCTAAACCCACTGCATTTTATTATTCCAGATGGTGAGCAATATAAATCACTCACTTGGTTTGAAAAAATTTCGGCATTCCTACTTGAGAATAATTGCGGCCGTGACACCTGCTTAATTGCATTAGGTGGTGGCGTTGTAGGTGATTTAACTGGATTTGTTGCTGCTTGTTATCAGCGTGGCGTCCCTTTTATCCAAATACCAACCACTTTATTATCTCAAGTTGATTCTTCAGTTGGCGGCAAAACAGCGGTTAATCACCCGCTAGGTAAAAATATGATTGGGGCTTTTTATCAACCCCAAGCTGTATTTATTGACACGCGTTCGTTGCATACCTTACCAACACGCGAGTTTGCTGCAGGCATGGCTGAAGTTATTAAGTATGGCTTGATTTACGATACTGAACTGTTTGCTTATCTAGAGCATAACATCGCTAAATTACAACAATTAGACGAGACGTGTTTACAGCACATCATCTTCAGATGCTGTGAAATTAAAGCGCTTATTGTTGCACAAGATGAAAAAGAGCAGGGCCTTCGTGCGTTGTTAAATTTAGGGCACACGTTTGCGCATGCTATTGAAGCACAAATGGGTTACGGTGTTTGGTTACATGGAGAAGCGGTCGCGACAGGTATGGTGCTTGCTGCAAAGCTTGCTTATACTCGCCAAGATTTAACACGAGAAGATGTAGAGCGTATTGCTACATTAATAGCGCAATATAGCTTACCAATCGAGATACCTAGCGATATGACCAGTGAGCACTTTTTACTGCATATGCGAAAAGATAAAAAGAATAAAAAAGGGACTATCCGATTCATTTTACCCACCGAATTTGGTCAATGTGCATTAGTTGATGATGTGTCTGATGATCAAGTCAGAGCATTGATCGAGCAATAAATGCAGTCACAAATTTTACCGAGCCGTGCGGCTTTGGTGGATAGAATCGCATTGCAATTTGAATATGGTCAAAACCTAATTGTTTTGTTGGGCACTTCTGGTTTAGGTAAAAGCTATTTGCTTGAAACCTTCATCACTGATAAATATAACGATTTTAATAAAGTGTTTGTGCAAGTTGGCGCTCAAATGACTGATGTGCAATTGATGACTCAATTATTAGAGCAAAGCTTTAATGCCCCTTTAATTGATCACAACCTGAGCTTATCACAAAACTATTATCAATTAGCGAAGCAACAACAATGCGGCGCGTGTTTATGGGTTATCGATGGCGGCAGGCACCTATCTGAAGAACTAATTGCAGAGCTCGAGCTGTTATCAAAAAGTGCGCCCAATGTGCTTTACATTATGATTGCATCGCAATCTAAATTGCCGTTTAAAGAGGCAGTTAATATTCATTTAGAGCCATTAAACTTGGTTGAAAGTAAGCAGCTAATGGGATGGTACTTCACGGCTTTACCTTATGATGAAGACCCTGTATTTAAAACCTTTTTAGTTGAAGCCCAAGGTAACCCAAGTCTTTTATTAGCCTGGCAGCCTAGCGAACAAGTTGCTGATATTATCGTAAAAGACAAAGTATCTTGGCGCTTACAGTTGCTCACACTATTACTCATAATTATGTTATTGATTATTGGCGTTGTATACAAAGCTGATATGACCCAATGGTGGAAAAATGCTAATAGTCAAAGCGATGAGCAAGTCCTCACAACCGCTATTACAACCGAGCAAGCTATTCAAAATAAACAACAACCGGTTAAATCACCACCCCTGTTTACTTCACCACAGCCTATAACTAAAGAGCCAACTACAGATGAGAGTGCCCACAATGACGTGCCAGCAATTGTAGGAAGTTTAACTGAGCCATCGACTTTAACTGAACAAGAAAAGCCAGCACCGCCGCCGGTTGAAGAAGCCATTAGCGTACCTGAGGTGGTAAAGCAGCAAAGCCAAATAGTAAAAATACCCAGTAACTGGTACCTAGAACAACCTGAAGATAATTTTGTTATTCAGCTATTAGCCGTAACTCAGCAGCAGGTAGGCAATGAGTTTATTGCTGAACATAAGCTAGAAAGTATTACCAATACATATCAAACTAAACGAAATGGTAAAATGTGGTGGGTGGTAACAACAGGCAGTTTTGCTAACTTAAATGAGGCAAAACAAGCACTGCAAGCACTCCCTGCTGGAGTAAGAAAAAATAAACCTTTCTATAAAAAAATTAGCAAAATAAAACAAGAAATTGCACGAGTTGATCAGTAAACTCAGTGACTTTAGTGTAAAATCGCGCAACACCGAATTGAAGTAAAGAGCCAATGCAGCAAAAGAGTAGAGCCTTCCTTAAATGGGCTGGCGGAAAATACAGCCTCGTTGAAGATATTAACGCGCGACTAAATCAAGCAAGTAAACATGCAGATACCTTGGTTGAACCTTTTGTTGGTGCGGGCTCAGTGTTTTTAAATAGTAATTTTAAACACTATGTACTTAACGATATAAATGCTGATTTAATCAATTTATATAAAGAGCTCAAACGTTCGCCGGATGAGTTTATTAGCGATGCAAAAAAACTATTTGTTGATTTAAATAACCATCCAGATGCGTATTACGATTATCGTGTGCAGTTTAACCAAAGCAGCGATGTGTATGAGCGAGCTATTTTATTTTTGTATATGAACCGCCATGGTTATAACGGATTATGTCGCTATAACTTAAAGGGCATTTTTAATGTGCCTTTTGGTAAATATAAAAAGCCTTATTTTCCTGAAAAAGAAATGTACTTTTTTGCCAACAAAGCACAAAAAGCAACATTTACCTGCTTAGGCTACGATGATGTATTTAAACTGGTCCCTAAAAATGCGGTGATATACTGCGATCCGCCCTATGTGCCATTAAGTAAAACCGCATCGTTTACCTCTTACGCTAAAGGCGGATTTAACTTAGATGATCAGGCTAATTTAGCTAACTTGGCTGAGCAAGCGGCATTTGAGAATAACACGCCAGTCCTTATTTCAAACCACGATACCGTGTGGACACGCAAAATTTACAGTCAAGCATCACTGGATAAAATTCAGGTTAAACGTACGATTAGTCCAAAGGGCGGTTCACGAAATAAAGTGGATGAGCTAATGGCTATGTATTTAGCACCGAAGTCACGGTTGCATAAATAGCCAGTACAAATAATACAAACAGTACTACGGCAATAGCTATCAGCGTAATTGGAGAGTGGTACTTAAAGTCTGTTTTGCGCTTATCTTCAGATTGAACACCAAAAAATGCAGCCAGTACGCTTTGTAACGCGCTAAAAAAGTGCTGCATTTAATTAAAATAATGGCTTGATTGAAGAGGGTTTGTGTTTGTCATCAGTACCCGTTAACAACTCTAGCAAGTCTAAGTAATGAAACTGAGCGCTACGACTATCGCCTGTTAACCAAGAGGCCCAAGACGAATCTTCTTCAATTTGAATGCAACGGGTTGCGCTATTATTAATAGCGTTGGTTTGCTCTTTATGAAGACAAATGTTGGCTGAGCCTAAATCTTGCTCAGTATTTGAGCAAAGCGATGTTGCTCCAATAATAACACTTACCGACGTGATTAATAATCCAATTTTAAAAGCACGCATAATATAAACCTAATGATTTAGTTCTTCGCGCAGTATAACAAAAACTGCTTAAATAATACACTTTATTTTTTTATTTGTATTGTGTTTTAAATACTGAGTGACACCCGCTTAAAAACTGATTTTTTTAATTATAAAGCCTACATCCTCAGCAGGTTATTCTTTTTCATGAATAGCCGCAATAAGGCTTTAACATTACTTATTTGGCGCTATTTTTAAAGGTGCTACTTGGGTAACTTCGCTAATTAAGTTACATTAACGGCATAAATTATTTATTAACGGATTAGCGATGCTCAACTGTGAACAAAAATACTTAATAGCGCCCTCAATATTATCTGCAGACTTTGCACGATTAGGCGAAGATGTCGACAAAGTGTTAGCTGCAGGTGCTGATGTCGTTCATTTTGATGTAATGGATAACCATTACGTACCTAACTTAACGATTGGCCCAATGGTATGTAAAGCAATTCGCGACTACGGGATTAAAGCCCCGATTGATGTGCATTTAATGGTAAAACCGGTAGATAGCTTAATTCCACAATTTGCCGAGGCGGGTGCATCAATTATTACCTTCCATCCAGAGGCGAGCGAGCATATTGACCGTACTTTGCAATTGATAAAAGATGAAGGTTGTCAAGCAGGCTTAGTGTTCAACCCTGCAACAAGTTTAAGTTACCTCGATCACGTAATGGATAAAGTAGATGTGATCTTATTAATGTCAGTAAATCCTGGGTTTGGTGGGCAAAGTTTTATTCCACAAACACTCGAGAAACTGCGAGAGGCAAAACAACGCATTGTTGAATCTGGACGTGATATTCGTTTAGAAGTAGATGGTGGTATTAAAGTAGATAACATAGCCGCGGCGGCTGAAGCGGGTGCCGATATGTTTGTTGCAGGCTCAGCTATTTTTAATCAGGCTGATTATAAAACAGTGATTGATGAGATGCGTCAGCAATTAGAAAGTGTTAAATAATGAAATATGATGCAGCGTTTTTTGACTTAGACGGCACCCTAGTTGATAGCGTGTACGACTTGTATATGGCTTTAAATTTAACACTTAGCGATTTAGCGTTTCCAATTGTCAGTCAGCGATTAGTTGAAAGCTGGGTAGGTAATGGCATTGAGGTGTTAGTGAAACGAGCTCTTTGCGGCGATATGCAAATTAGTGAGCACCTCGATGAGGCTTTAAGCGAACGAGCTATCAATCTGTTTTATCAACATTACAGTGAGCAGGTCGGTGAATACAGTGTGTTATATCAGCATGTTGAAACTGGTCTTGCTGCTCTCAGTGGTATGCCTAAAGCACTTATTACTAATAAAGCACGCCGCTTTACTGAAATGCTTTTAGATAAGCTCGCTATTCGCAGTCATTTTGAAGTGATTGTTTGCGGTGACGACATGGCAAAAAAACCGTCACCTGAGCCGCTATTATTTGCTTGCGATGCATTAAATATAACGCCTGATAAAGCGATTATGATTGGTGATTCAAAGAGTGACATACTCGCAGCGCAAGCCGCTAACATTGACGTGATAGCGCTCACTTATGGGTATCACCAGGGAGAGCAGTTAGCGGATTATAATCCGCAGTACCTATGCGATAACTTCTTAGCTATAATACCGACACTAACACAGCGTTAAGCATTTTTAATTAAGTAAAAATAAAGGAAAATCATGAGTAAACCAGTAGTATTAAGTGGCATGCAGCCAACCGGTGGTATGACAATAGGCAACTATGTTGGCGCTATTAACCAGTGGGTTAAGCTACAGGAAGAATATGATAGCTACTTTATGCTTGCAGACTTGCATGCAATTACCGTACGCCAAGACCCTGAATTATTGCGTGCTCGTGTACTCGATGGCGTTGCGTTATATACGGCATGCGGTATTAACCCAGAAAAAGCGGCATTATTTGTACAATCTCAGGTACCTGAGCATGCGCAACTTGGCTGGGTATTAAACTGTTATGCGCAAATGGGTGAGCTTAATCGCATGACCCAGTTTAAAGATAAGTCGGCAACGCATGCTAATAATATTAATGTGGGGTTATTTGCTTATCCGGCTTTGCAAGCGGCTGATATTTTACTGTACCAAGCAGACAAAGTACCTGTAGGTGAAGATCAAAAACAGCACCTTGAACTAACGCGTGATATTGCAACTCGCTTTAATAATGTTTACGGCGATATTTTTACGCTGCCAGAACCGTATATTCCAGAGTTTGGTGCGCGAGTAATGAGCCTGCAAGATCCACTGAAGAAAATGTCTAAGTCAGATGAAAATCCAAATGGCTTTATTATGATGTTAGACGAGCCGAAAAAGATTGAGAAAAAGCTTAAAAAAGCAGTTACCGATTCTGACGAGCAAGCGCGTATTTACTTTGATCGCAAAGAAAAGCCAGGTGTATCTAATTTACTTACGCTTCTAAGTGTGGCAACTAAGCGCTCAATTGAAGAGTTAGTCCCTGAATACGAAGACAAAATGTATGGCCATTTGAAAAAAGACACCGCAGCAGCTGTTGTCAGCATGATTGAGCCAATTCAAACACGTTTTAAAGAAATTCGTGAAGATCAAACACTTCTTAATGACATCATGAGAACAGGGGCTGAAAAAGCCAGCGCGCGTGCAGAAACTACATTAAAAGCAGTTTATGATGCGGTTGGGTTTATTCCACGCCCATAAGCGCGTTTATTTGCAGATACAAAAATGCCGCTAATTTAGCGGCATTTTTTATATTTTAATGTTTTGTAGCAGAAATACCCGCAGACTCACAGGCTCTAACTATAAATTTATAACCGTAAGGCATGCTTTGATCAGGCGTTATTTCAATAATTTCGTAATCATTGAGCTCGATTGACTTACTCTCTGTTGATTTCTTACAGCGTGAATAACTGTCTGCTTCATAACTATAGGCAAACATGGCAATTAAGCGCTTACTACGTTCAAAGTAGCCTTTAGTATCTAAAAACTGCCTAACCGTTTGAGTGTTCTCATCTTCGCCTTCTAAGTGAATACCAAATGTTTTTGTCTGAGCGCCGTCATTGTCTGAAGAGGGGAGTTTTTTCTCTATTTGCTCACTCAACTTTTCTATGGCTTGCTCTTGTTCAGCGGGGGATTTATTTGCGAGCGATTGGCTATTTTCAAAGCTATTTACTATATCGTTTAATACTTTTTCAGGCGGTTTTTCATCAATAAATGCAATCAGACTTACAAACACTACCGTCGCTAAAAAAAGCGGGTTAATGCAGTTAGAAGTGGTGAGTAGCTTTGGCTAATAAACTTTATGCGATCAGATCCAAATGGCTTAATTAGTAATAACACTATGATGTAAAAAGGCAAAATAAGTTGTAAGCCGAGCAGTGTTGCCAGAGTTATTCCTAGTGTCCAAGGCGGTAAATATAATAAAGTGGCAAAGTTACGAGTGTAATTAAAGTGATTAGCTGATACCTAAGTGACTTCATTTACAATGCCACTAGTACTTGCTAAAACAAAGTTACCAATACTGGCATAAAATACCAAAATAAGTGCTTTACCGGTGAGTGAATTCCATAGTTGATTAAACTGAGGCCAAAATTTTATGATCAGTGCAACAATGGTGATGCTGGCGCACAACCAGGTTAACTTAAAAATGGCTAGAGTTATAAACGCAAGCAGATAAAGTTTTTGCGCGGTGTTAAGGTTAAACCATATGCTTTTTATATGGCTAAGCAGTTTAACTTGGTGTGGTTGCCAGCTTTTTTGCTGTTGCTTAAACTGCTTATTAGCACGCCATTTTGCAATTTTTAAATACCTTAACACCGACTTTCCTTATCTAAAGCGTATTACCGTTATTTATTTAATAACGGTTTTAAGTAGTGCCCAGTATGAGAGCGCTGGCATTCAGCCACTTCTTCTGGTGTACCTGCAATCAGTATTTCACCGCCGCCAGCACCACCTTCAGGGCCTAAATCAACGATCCAGTCGGCTGTTTTGATGACATCTAAATTGTGCTCAATCACTACAATGGTATTGCCATGATCGCGCAGACGATGCAGTACTACTAATAACTGCTCTATATCTGCAAAGTGTAGGCCTGTTGTTGGCTCATCTAATATGTATAGCGTTTTACCGGTATCACGCTTAGAAAGCTCACGTGCTAACTTAATTCGCTGTGCTTCACCACCAGAAAGTGTTGTAGCGGCTTGGCCTAAACGAATATAAGAAAGTCCAACATCCATTAGGGTTTTAAGTTTACGTGCTATAGCCGGTATTTTATCAAAGTAGTCATGGGCATCTTCAACGGTCATGTCGAGCACTTGGTTGATGTTTTTGCCTTTATATTGTACTTCTAAGGTTTCGCGATTATAACGTTTACCCTTACACACATCACACGGTACATAAACGTCTGGTAAAAAGTGCATTTCTACTTTAATAACGCCATCACCTTGGCATGCCTCACAACGCCCACCTTTAACATTAAAACTAAAGCGACCCACTTTGTAACCACGTGAACGGGCTTCTTGAGTACCCGCAAACAGCTCACGAATACCGGTGAAAATACCAGTATAAGTGGCAGGGTTTGAACGCGGTGTGCGGCCAATTGGACTTTGGTCAATATCAATTACTTTATCAAAGTGCTCAAGTCCTGCAATTGACCCATAAGGAGCTGCTTCTGCAGTAGTTGCACCGTTGAGTTCAGTGTGGGCAAGTTTAAACAAGGTATCGTTAATGAGTGTAGATTTACCCGAGCCAGATACACCGGTAATACAGGTCATTAAGCCAAATGGTATTTTTAAATCAACATTTTTTAAGTTATTACCCGTCGCTCCAAACAGCTCTAGCCATTTATCGTTAGTAGCATGGCGCTCTTTAGGCACTTCAATTTTACGTACGCCAGATAAAAATTGGCCGGTAACCGAGTCTTTGCTTGCTAAAATATCATCGCGTGTACCTTGAGCAATAACATGTCCGCCATGTACGCCAGCACCTGGGCCAATATCAATAATATGATCAGCGGCACGAATGGCGTCTTCATCGTGTTCTACAACAATAACGGTGTTACCTAAATCACGTAAATGAACTAAAGTTTTTAATAAACGGTCGTTATCACGTTGGTGCAAACCAATTGAAGGTTCATCCAATACATACATAACACCCACTAACCCAGCACCAATTTGACTCGCTAAGCGAATACGCTGTGCCTCACCGCCTGAAAGTGTGTCGGCGCTACGCTCAAGTGATAAGTAATTTAGACCTACATTAATTAAGAACGATAGGCGATCGCGAATTTCTTTTAGAATTTTTTCGGCGATTTGGCCTTTTTGCCCAGTTAAATGCAAGCCTTCAAAAAAGCTCATCGCCTCACCAATACTCATATGCGTAATGGTTGGCAAGTTAGTTTGACCAATAAATACATTGCGTGCTTCTTGGCGCAAACGTGAGCCTTTACAACTAGGGCAGGCTTGGCTGGTTTGATACTTGGCTAGTTCTTCACGCACTGAGTTTGATTCAGTTTCGCGGTAGCGGCGGTTCATATTGTTTAACACGCCCTCAAATACATGATTACGTGTAATTAAATCACCGCGGTCATTACGATAATTAAATGCAATTTTAGTATCACCAGAGCCATCTAAAATAATTTTTTTATGTTCTTTTGCAAGCTCTTGATAAGGAACATCTAAATCAAACTCGTAATGTTGTGCAACTGCTTGCAACATTTGATAATAGTAAAAGCTGCGTTTATCCCAGCCTTTAATTGCACCGCCAGCTAAACTTATTTCAGGGTTATGAACCACGCGATTAGGGTCAAAGTATTGTCTTACGCCTAAACCATCACAGCTTTGACAAGCTCCTGCAGGGTTATTGAACGAAAATAAACGCGGTTCAAGTTCGGTCATCGCATAGCCACAGGTTGGGCAGGCAAAATTTGCTGAAAACAGCATTTCTTCAGCACTGCTATCGTCCATAAAAGCAATGTTGGCAACGCCGCCTGACATTTCAAGTGCTGTTTCGAATGATTCCGCAAGACGTTGTTGCTGGCCGTCTTTGACTTTAAAGCGATCCACCACGACTTCAATAGTATGCTTTTTATGTAAATCTAGCGGTGGTGGATCGGATAAGTCGCATACTTCACCATCTATACGAGCGCGAATGTAACCTTGACTGGCAAGTTGTTCTAATAGTTTTACATGCTCACCTTTACGGTCTTTAACAACAGGAGCAAGTAGCATTAACTTAGTGCCTTCAGGCAGCGCTAATGCGGTATCGACCATTTGACTAATTGTTTGCGCTGCTAAAGGAAGATCATGAGTTGGACAGCGAGGTTCGCCAACCCGTGCAAACATTAAACGCAGGTAATCGTAGATTTCAGTAATGGTTCCCACGGTTGAACGGGGATTATGCGAGGTTGATTTTTGTTCAATGGAAATAGCAGGGGAAAGGCCTTCAATATGATCTACGTCAGGTTTTTCCATTAATGACAAAAACTGCCTTGCATAAGCAGAGAGTGATTCAACATACCGGCGTTGCCCTTCTGCATATAGCGTATCAAATGCAAGTGATGACTTTCCTGAACCAGATAAGCCAGTGATAACAATTAGTTTATCACGTGGGATGGTTAGGCTGATGTCTTTTAAATTGTGCGTGCGGGCGCCTCGGACTTCAATGTTTTCCATGCTATCTCGTTTATTGCCAAAATTATTTGTTCAGTATCGCATAATACGCTGCAATATTAATCCTTGATCATTGAAAAAATCCTTAGTTATAGACGATTAATTATTGCCAAGCTTGTGATAGAATCCTTGCCTAATTTTTTCACACAGTAAGATCACGCAAATAATGACCGCATCTTCACTTAATTCACGAGAGAAACGCGCCGCCGTATCGTTAGCGAGTGTGTTTGCATTTAGAATGCTCGGCTTGTTTATGCTGATGCCTGTTTTAGCTATTTATGGTCAAGAGCTTGAAGGCTTTTCACCTATCTGGATTGGTTTTGCAATTGGTGCGTATGGTTTAACTCAGGCCGTATTACAAATCCCAATGGGGAGACTTTCCGATAAAATAGGTCGTAAAAAAGTCATAGTCGGTGGTTTGGCGGTGTTTGCTTTAGGTTCGGTAATTGCCGCTTTGGCAGAGTCTATTCAAATGGTGACGGTAGGGCGTGCGTTACAAGGCATGGGAGCTATAGCCAGCGCATTATTAGCGTTTGCATCAGATTTAAGCCGAGATGAACAGCGCCCCAAAGTCATGGCGGTGATTGGCATGAGCATCGGCATGAGTTTTGCGTTTGCGATGTTATTAGGGCCGATAGTGGCAGCTTCGTGGGGCATTGCAGGCGTATTTTGGCTAACGGCTATTTTGGCTGTGTGTGGTATTTTTATAGTCACTATGCTCGTTCCCAGTGCAATAAATAAAGCCCCTAAAGGCGATACGCTTGCCAGTTTTAGTGACATCAAAAAATTGATTAAACACCCACAGCTGGCACGTTTAAATGCAGGCGTATTATTGCTGCATCTAACATTAACGACTATTTTTGTAGTATTACCAAGCCAATTAATTAAAGATGGCTTAGTGGCCGAAAACCATTGGCAGCTTTATATCCCAGTTTTATTTTTGGCGTTTTTTTTAATGGTGCCAGTAATGATAGTGGCGATTAAAAAAGAGAAAGAAAAACAAGCATTTATTGGTTCTGTTATGGTTTTAATAGTCAGCATGTTAAGTATGTCTATGTGGGCAAACAGCGTTGTTGGTATTGCGGTTTGTATGCTGTTATATTTTGTTGCGTTTAACTTTTTAGAAGCCACTATGCCGGCTCTTGTGTCGCGTATTGCTCCAGCAAGCCAAAAAGGCTCAGCCATGGGGGGGTATTCATCGAGCCAGTTTTTAGGCGCTTTTTTAGGCGGCATGCTTGGCGGGTATGTAGCACAAACAACTAGTACGCAAGCTGTGTTTGCGGCGGCGGCACTTGTTGGGGTAATATGGCTTATTATTGCGTGGAAAATGCAAGTCCCACCGAAAAGTAAAGTTATTAGTTTAATGACCCAATTAGATTCTGAAGAGCAGGCACAAACACTGGCTTCTCAGTTAGTTGCTTTACCCGGCGTAATAGAAGCAACCGTAGTTCGCGATGAAAGTCGTAGCTACTTAAAGATTAATGATAAAGAATTTGACCTAGACCAAGCCCGAAGAGTGGCTGGTTTAATCTAACGTTTATAGGAGATGGTTCCATGGCACGCGGTGTGAACAAAGTAATTTTGGTTGGTAATTTAGGGCAAGATCCTGAAGTTCGTTACATGCCTAATGGTAATGGTGTAGCAAATATTACCTTAGCAACTTCAGACAGCTATAAAGATAAAAACACTGGCCAAATGGTTGATAAAACTGAGTGGCACCGTGTGGTATTTTTTGGCAAATTAGCTGAAATTGTAGGCGAATACTGCCGCAAGGGTTCACAAATTTACGTAGAAGGTAAGCTTCAAACTCGTAAATGGACTGACCAACAGGGCCAAGAAAAATACACCACAGAAATTGTTGTTGATGGTTTTACAGGTCAAATGCAAATGTTAGGTGCACGCGGTGGCGACCAACAAAGCGGTGGCTATCAAGGTAACCAAGGTGGTCAACAAAGTGGCGGTTATCAAGGTAACCAAGGCGGACAGCAAAGCGGTAGCTATGGTCAAAATAACCAAGGCCAGAATAGTCAGCAAGGCAATTATGCTCCACAGCAACAATCTGCACCTGCCCAGCAGCCGGCTCCACAACAAAATAACCAGTACCAACCACAGCAACAAGGTGGCTTTGCACCTCAGCAAAATAATGCACCACAACAGCAAGGCGGGTTTGCTCCTAAGCCGCAAAATGCACCGCAAGGTGGCGCATCAAACCCTATGGAACCAACAATCGACTTTGATGACGATATTCCGTTCTAAACGTATAAATTAAAAGTGTAAATA
>NZ_JASDDE010000029.1:0-49825 GCF_030407565.1 Pseudoalteromonas sp. APC 3694 | reverse complement strand
CTCGTGCCTCGCTATGCGTTGCGCTCTGCCGTCTCAGTGGGGTCGCATTATAGGGCGAATCGATTTTAACGCAAGCGTTTTTAAAGGCTTTTTTGCATTTAATTTTTACCCCAAAGATACCCCACCTAGACACACACGTTACCCACAAAACCCTGTGGATAACCCTGCATTTATCCTCTTTTTAAATGTAGAAAACAAAAAAGCATCTTTAGTTAGATGCTTTTATAAAGGTTCTAATTAGCCGTTAATATAAAATACTATAGAGCTTGCGGCGATATTTAGCGGCTAATGCATCGCCGTCAGGTAAAGAGGCGATTATTGCTAAGAAGTTTGGTTTGGCTTCATCATAGTTAAGATCCTTTTTAAGGATAGTAAAGAGTGCTTCTAATGCCTCTTCTTTCCTTCCCGCTTCATTTAAAAGGTTACTTAGCTGCATTTGCAAATCAAGTTCATTTGGATGTTTAGCGACTTTTTCTTGAAGTTCTTTTATCTGCGGTGAATCGGTTGCCTCTAATGCGGCCTCACATTTTGCCTTAATATTATTAAAGTATGCATCTTGCTCTTTTACATCTATTGTTTCTATTAACGCAGCGGCTTCATCGAGTTTGTGGATTTGTATACATATATCTGCCAGTACTAATTTAATCCTCGCATTTCGACTATCTAATTCATACGCTTGTTTGGCATAAGTAAACGCGGCATTTAAGTCGCTATTAATCAGTGCTTGCTTAGCCTGCTCTAATAATAAGTCTTGTTGAGCTGGTAAATGTTTAGATAATGCATCACGAACTTGGCTTTCTGTTTGAGCACCCGCTAATACATCAACTGGAGCTGAGTCTTTTAATAACACTAAAGTAGGTAAGGTTTGCAATCCAACTTGTTGGGCAAGTTGAGAGGCAAGTGCCTGCTCTGCATCGCAGTCTAAGTTTGCGACTACTATATAGCTGCTGTATTCAGCAGCTAACTTATCTAAAATAGCTGTTTGGCTAATACACTCAGGGCTTTGTGGAGAAAAAAAGTTAAGTAGTACTAACTTTTGTTGTGATGTTTCACCCAATACTTGCTGAAGGTTTTGTGCGTTAAGACTAACTATATTACTCATTGAATTATTGCCATGTTCATCTATTTAGGTTTTTATATGGTGATGAAGATAATAATTACAAGTCATCTGTTTAAATCATTTAAATACAATAGAAGGTAGTGAGGGAAATATGAAATTAGCGTATGTAAGTGCATTGTGTTTATTAGTCAGCCCATTATTGAATGCGCAAGCACTTAAGTTGGATCTTGATACCAGCATGCCGGCAATAGAAAAACTTTACTTAGACCTACATCAATCACCTGAATTGTCATATAAGGAAAAGCAAACAGGTAAAAAAATCGCTGAACGACTTCAGAAATTAGGGTTTGACGTAACCGATAATGTAGGTGGCTATGGTATAGTCGGAATTTACAAAAATGGTCAAGGCCCTACCGTCATGATCAGAACTGATACTGATGGCCTGCCT
Organism: Pseudoalteromonas sp. APC 3694; assembly: GCF_030407565.1. Taxonomy (NCBI): domain Bacteria; kingdom Pseudomonadati; phylum Pseudomonadota; class Gammaproteobacteria; order Alteromonadales; family Pseudoalteromonadaceae; genus Pseudoalteromonas; species Pseudoalteromonas sp. APC 3694. The sequence goes on along the minus strand of NZ_JASDDE010000029.1, from coordinate 48,317 downwards.
ATAACAGAGCAAACAGGCAAAACTTACGCATCAATTATTACCACAATTAATGATCAAGGTAGTGAAGTTGGCGTTATGCATGGCTGTGGTCATGATATTCATATGAGCTCTTTTATTGGTACTGCTGAGCAATTAATTACGCATAAAAATAAGTGGCAAGGTACTTTAATGATGGTTGCTCAACCCGCTGAAGAAGTAGGCGGTGGTGCAAAAGCAATGCTCAAGGAAGGATTATTTAACAAATACGCTAAACCAGATCATATTATTGCTTTGCATGTAAGCGCTAGCGTTGCTGCGGGTAAAGTGGCAATGAAAAATGAATACACCATGGCCAGTGTTGATTCTGTTGATATTAGTATAAAAGGCAAAGGTGGCCATGGTGCTTACCCGCATACAACTATCGACCCTGTGATCATCGCAGCTCGAACGATACTTGCACTACAAACAATTACTAGTCGTGAGCTTTCTCCACTTGAGCCTTCAGTGATAACGGTGGGTTCCATTCATGGTGGCTCTAAACACAATGTTATTTCTGATGAAGTTAAGTTACAACTTACGCTACGCAGCTACAATCCAGATATACGTAACGCACAAATAGCGGCAATTAAACGTATTACTGCAGGTATAGCACAAAGTGCAGGCCTTGAGGAATCTCTCTACCCTGTAGTGAAAGTTCATGAAGATGAATCAATTCCATCAACTTACAATAACCCAGTACAAACTAACCTTGTTCGAAACGCTATAAAAAGTGCGATAGGTGATGCAAACGTGCTCGAAACAGAAGCGGTAATGGCCGGTGAAGACTTTGGATTATACGGGCGCACCGACGAAAATATTCCTATCACCTTATTTTGGCTAGGTGGCGTTAACCAACAGCAGTACGCCAAGGCAATAAAAAATAACGAAACACTGCCCTCGTTACATTCAAGTAAATTTGCGCCTGATTATAAAGTAGCACTGCCTACAGGAATAAAGGCAATGAGTAACGCCGCTGTGGCACTATTCAATCAGTAACCTTCAACGCTATATGTAAGCCCTGCGATTAATTTACCGCAGGGCTTTTTTTATAACTCGACTTTTTATACGGCGCTTTTTTTGTACGTTTGGCAAAGCGCTTTTTAGGTGACGTTTTAGGTAACAGTGCAAATGCCTGACTATTGCAGTTCGCCGCTTGACTTACAAAATTAGTTAAATCGGCTAATAAAGGTTGTATAAACTGCTGATAACTCATTGCTTGCTGTGCAATATCACCTAAACTCGACTCCCATTTTGCAGTTAAGTCGGGGCTTGATAATCCCTCTGGTAATACACTAATTAATGCCAGACCTGTTTCAGTTGCTTTAATTGCTTTTCCCTCACGTTTTAAAAAGCGACGTTTAAATAACAGCTCAATAATGCCTGCACGCGTTGCTTCTGTACCGAGGCCATCTGTTTCTTTTAATATTTTTTTGATTTGCAGGTCTTTTACATAACGGCTAATTCCCGTCATAGCAGCAAGTAAGGTTGCATCGGTAAAATGAGCCGGAGGAGATGTATGCTTTTGCACCACTTCACCTTTAGTACAAGTAAGTGCCATACCTTTTTCTAAATAAGGCAATGTAGCTTCTTCTTTGAGTTCCGACTTACCCATGAGCAATTTAAAACCTAAGCTTACATCTTGCTTTGCACTTGCTTTAAATAAACCTCCGGCTATGGTTACCTCTACTTTGCTTTCGTTGTAAATGTAGTCGGGATAAAACTGAATTAAATAGTGTCGACTTATTAACTGATAAATTTTTGCTTCATCATTGGCTAAACTCACACTACTTAAATGTTTAGCTGTCGGCACAATGGCGTGATGAGCGGCCACTTTTGCATCATTAAAACATTTACTACGTTGTTTTGCATTTGCCTCATTTACCAGCTCTACTGACTGCCCACCATTTGCGGCTATCGCTTTTAAAATAGCAGGTGCATCTTGGTGATGCTCTCTCGGTAAGTAACGGTTATCTGAGCGTGGGTAGGTAATTAATTTATGACGTTCATATAAAACTTGGCAAATATCGAGTACTTTTTGTGCTGGCATCCCAAAAGCTTTAGCAGCATCTATTTGTAAAGCAGATAAGTTATAAGGAAGAGGCGCGGTTTGTTTTTTTTGCTTTTGCTCAAGCGCTGTTACATTTGCGGGCTGATTAGCAATGCGTGAAGTCACATTTTCGGCTAAGGCTTTATTAAGTACTCTGCCCTCTTCATCTTGATATGGTTCGCACGCTTTACTCGGTATCCACTTAGCAGTAAATGATTGCTGCTCAGGTGTAACAAGATGAGCAAGTACTTCATAAAATGGTTTGGATACAAAATTTGCGATTTCATTATCACGATTTACAACTAAACCTAAAATAGGTGTTTGTACTCGCCCAACCGACAACACATTACCAAAGCCCGCTTTTTGCCCAGCTAGCGTATAAGCTCGCGTTAAATTCATACCAAACAACCAATCAGCACGAGACCGCGCTAAAGCAGATACACTTAAAGGGATAAAATCACGGTTAGCCCGCATAGAGTTGAGTGATTTTTTTACCGCAGTTAAGTTTAAATCACTGATCAATAAACGCTGAATATTTTGTTTTTTTGCTTGGCTGATTTTTGCTTGTTCTATAACTTCATCAACTAATAACTGGCCTTCACGGTCAGGATCGCCAGCATGTACAAGTATTGTTGCTTGTTTGATTAGCTTTTTTAAAATGGTAAGCTGCTTACGGGTTTTTGTTTTAGCTTTTAATTGCCAGTGTTCAGGCACAATAGGTAAATGCTCAAATTGCCATTTTTTAAAACGTTCGTCATAGTCATCAGGTTCTGCTTGCTCGAGCAAATGGCCTATGCACCAAGACACATAATCACCATTCGCCACTTCAATATAACCATCGTGTTTTTTATGAGGTTTTGGAAGCGCATCTGCAATAGCGCGTCCTAATGAAGGTTTTTCAGCAATATAAAGTTTCATAACCACACCCTAACACTGTTCATATAAACAGTAGTTTAGCATATCAGTTTAAAACTGGGGATATTTTTATAGTTTCTAACTTAAAGCTTTATTTCGCTTATTAACAAAAAGATATAAAAGAGGCAGGTAGCAGACAACAACAGTGGCAATATTTATTAAAGGCATAAATGTTTGATACATCACAGTGCTATAAGATAAATCCCAAAGGTGTCGGTCAACTAAGCGAAATAATTGAAGAATGGGTGCACCAATAACAATAAGCTGCCCAAGTAAACATTGCCACAAATGCACTTTATCTTTAAGACCCCAATAAGCAATAAGTGCCATCCAAGTAATATCTGTTAATGCCCATACAAGGTAACGGTATATATAAATACCATCATCAAACGCCATTAAACTTGAGTAGGTCACAGTGCCAAATAAGAAAAAGCGGCAGTAATAACAACGAACCTAAGAGCTAAATAATCTTTGAGGATAAAGAATATAAAAATAGCCGGACTCAAAATAAGAACCCAGCTTTTGCTTAATATACTTACAAAATACAAAAACCATTCAGGCAAACTAAATAACCTTACTTAACTTTTGTATCTTCATCAGTTCCATCGCCGTTACCAGGCATACTACAATACTTAGTTAACATATTCGCCCCATTACATTTGTTAAGAATGTTGCATTCCATGCTAAAAAAGGTACATAGCCAAGTCATTCTATCTTACATCAATTGGCGCTGACTCTTTTGCCTTGCCTTGTAAAATTGATATTTCTACACGGCGGTTACGTCTTCGATCTTCGCGGGAATCGTTCGGCACTAAGGGCCTAGTTTCTGCACGTCCTACCACCATCATTCTGGTTTTATCAAAACCTGGAACTTTTTGTAATTCACTCGCTACCGCAACTGCGCGTTTAGATGATAAATCCCAGTTATTAATGTAAAGCTCGTTGGAAACCTGAAAATCATCCGTATGACCAGACACCGTAATTTCACCGGGTACATCTTTAAGTAATCGGCCAATATCTTGAATGATAGGTTTAAATTGTGGTTGTAAAAATGCACTCCCCGATGGAAACGAGCCATTTTCTCTAATACGAATTATGATTTGCTGCCCTAAAGATTCAAGCTCAATAGCCCCATCAATAATTTGCTTTTCAAGCTGTTGTGCAATTTTTTTAACTAAGTCATTTATTTGTTCTTGATCGGCAGCAGAAACTGCAGGCGCTGAAGCAACTTCCTCAGAGGTACTACTTGATTCACCACCTCGCTTTTCACCACGTTGCTCTTGACGTCCACCTGCGGAGCTTTCATCTCCCGCCTGAAACTCAAGCATTTGTTGGGTCATTTCAACCGTTTGTTGCTGAATGGTTTCTATAGGAGTTGGCTCAGGTTTACCCGGCGTAAACTCCATAGCAATAACAGATGTCCCTTTTGGAATGTCTTTTACTTCTATTTTATTTTGTACACCAAAAGCAAACTTCATTGAGCCTGAAATTTGTTTAAATTTAAGTACATCCATTTCAGAAAATGCGAGTAAAAGTACGAAAAAGCACATTAATAATGACATTAAATCGGCAAACGTTCCCATCCACGCAGGAAGTCCTGGAGGTGGGCATTTGCACTCTTCATCTGACATAATTATTCCTCAGTATTGACTGCGCGTTTAGACTCAGCTAGATAATTTTTCAAGATCCCTTCAATTACTTTAGGATTTTGCCCGTCTTGAATACCTAATACTGCATCTAAAATTAAGCGCTGATTCATGGCCTCTTCGTCTTTACGCAGTTCAAGTTTTACCTGAATAGGAATGGCGACAACATTCGCCAAAAATGCCCCATACAACGTTGTTAACAACGCAACCGCCATGGCTGGGCCGATTGCTTTTGGATCATCCATATTTGATAACATAGCCACCAAGCCGATTAATGTACCAATCATCCCCATTGCGGGAGCAATATCACCTAGCGACTTAAATAAGCTTGCGCCCATTTCATGACGAGTTGTCGTCAGGGAAATATCTTTTTGTAATGTTGCGCGTACCACATCAGCATCATGTCCATCTACTAGCATATCAACGCCTTTGCGCATAAAAGGATTTGGGATTTCGGCTTCTTCTAAGGCTAAAAACCCGCCTTTTCGAGCAGAGTCAGCTAATTCTACCGCTTTTTCGATTAATGCTTCAGGAGGCTCAATTTTAAACATAAACGCTTTTGCACATACTTTACCAATGCCAAGAAATTGCGACATGGTAAAATTAGATAAAACGATAAAAAGGGAACCACCAAATACAATAACCACAGAAGGGGTATTGTAATACATAGCGACTTCACCGCTACTACTCATAAACATGGACATGACAATTAAGCCAATTGCGCCAAGGATCCCAATAATGGTTGCTAAATCCACATTCCCTCCAAAGGTTTTATATTTTTTCTTCGCAAGCGTTGTTATTAATTGTTTATCGGCAAGGTACTGAAATACTTAAGTGATTTTTATGATAAACGGTAAAATTAAGATTAGCTATATTTTAGATCAACATAGGTAATCAATCTAATTAATCAAAATTAATAATTTTAAAAAATAACGTTGAAACGCAATAAAACCCAATCAACAGCATTTATCTATCAAAAAACAATATCATTCTTTGACCTAGTTTAGCATTCCCCCTAAAATTGGCGTCTAAATTTATTATGTAAGTTGAAAATAAAGATGGCGACTAAAAAACCTGAAAATTTAAGTTTCGAACAAGCACTAGAAGAGTTAACAACAATTGTCAGTGAAATGGAACAAGGTGATTTATCGCTTGAACAGTCTTTAAAGCAATTTGAGCGAGGTATTGCACTTGCGAGCGCATCTTCAGGCAAACTTCAACAAGCTGAGCAAAAGGTTTCGATATTAATGGGTAATGACGAAAAAGCACCGCTTACTCAGTTTGATAACGATATGGAATAATCGTGAGCATAAAAGAACAAATAAAACTCGCTCAAGATGATGTAGCTAATACGCTCAACCTTTATTTTGAACAACCTCTTGAAAGCGACAATACTATAAAAGAAGCCACACATTACAGTGTAATGAATGGTGGTAAAAGACTGCGCCCGTTTTTAGTGTACACCACAGGTAAAATACTCGGTGCTGACAAGCGTGATTTAGATGTACTTGCCGCAGCCATTGAATGTATTCATAGTTATTCATTAGTTCATGACGATTTACCTGCTATGGATGATGATGATTTACGCCGTGGTCGCCCTACATGTCATATTGTATACGGTGAAGCACAAGCGATTTTAGCTGGAGATGCACTGCAAACTTTAGCATTTGAACTTATTGCTAAGCACACATTTAAATGTTCGACTGAAGCACAATTAAAAATGATCGCAGCACTAGCGCATGCATCGGGGTTACAAGGTATGGTTGCCGGACAAGGCCGCGATATTGCAGCAACCGATAAGGTTATTACTGTTGATGAGTTAGAACGCATTCATAAACTTAAAACCGGTGCGCTAATAAATTGTGCGATCACTCTTGGCGCACTGTGCGCTCCTAATACAAGCCAACAAACTTTAGATAACTTATCAACTTTTGGATACGCTATAGGGCTTGCATTTCAAGTTCATGACGATATTTTAGATGTTGAGGGCGATACGCTTACTTTAGGCAAGCCACAAGGGTCAGATATTGCAGCGAATAAAGCGACATACCCCGCTTTATTAGGTATGCTAGGCGCTAAGCAAAAAGCACAAAATTTAATACAACAAGCCCATGAGGCATTAGCTAACATTGACGCAGACACAACAGATTTAGCGGCATTGGCTAACTATTTAATTGAACGTGACCATTAAATACAGCTAAAACGTATTAACTCTTAGTATAAAATTATTACTGAATATTAAGTCGCCTTTTAAACCTCGTTTGTTTTGAGGAGGGTTAATATTAGCGAAGGATATATAAAAAACCATGACACTTGATAGCAGCAAGTATCCATTACTTGATTTGGTGAACGAACCAGCCCACTTGCGAGACTTAGCACAAGATAAGCTTCCTGCATTTAGCCATGAATTGCGTGACTATTTACTCAATTCGGTATCGCAAAGTAGCGGTCATTTAGCGTCTGGTTTAGGAACCGTAGAACTTACCGTTGCACTACATTATGTATACAACACACCCGAAGACCGCTTGGTCTGGGATGTGGGTCATCAAGCTTATCCGCATAAAATACTGACTGGCCGTCGTGATCAAATGCATACCATTCGCCAAAAAGACGGATTGCATCCTTTCCCTTTTAGAGATGAAAGTGAATACGACACCTTTAGTGTTGGCCATTCAAGTACCTCAATTTCTGCGGCGTTAGGTATGTCTATTGCTGCACAAAAAGAAGGCAAAGGGCGTAAAACAGTCGCGGTAATAGGCGATGGCGCAATTACTGCTGGTATGGCCTTTGAAGCAATGAACCACCTTGGCGATGTTAAATCAGACATGCTGATCATTTTGAACGATAACGAAATGTCGATATCTGAAAATGTCGGTGCGTTAACCAATCATTTTGCGCGTATTTTATCAGGTAGCTTTTATACCAACATCCGCGAAGGCAGTAAAAAGCTGCTCTCTGGTGTACCGCCGGTAAAAGAGCTTGCCAGCCGTATGGAAGAACACATTAAAGGGATGATGATCCCGGGTACTTTTTTTGAAGAATTAGGTCTAAATTACATTGGCCCAATTGATGGACATGATGTGAATATGTTGGTTGATACGCTGCGCAATATGCGTAACTTAAAAGGCCCACAGCTTTTACATATAAAAACCCAGAAAGGCAAAGGTTACAAGCCTGCCGAAGCCGATCCGATTGGTTATCATGGCGTACCAAAATTTGATCCTGCAACATCAAGCTTACCAAAATCTAAGCCAGGTGCGGCGACTTTCTCAAATGTGTTTGGTGATTGGCTTTGTGACATGGCCAAGCAAGACAGTAAGCTCATGGCAATCACGCCAGCTATGCGTGAAGGTTCAGGCATGGTACGTTTTTCTAAAGAGTATCCAGAACAATACTTTGACGTAGCAATAGCAGAACAACACGCTGTTACTCTTGCTGCAGGTTTTGCTTGTGAGGGCTTAAAGCCCGTTGTGGCTATCTATTCTAGCTTTTTACAACGCGCGTACGATCAACTAATTCACGACGTTGCACTGCAAAACCTACCGGTATTATTTGCTATAGACCGCGCCGGTATTGTTGGAGCCGATGGTGAAACCCATCAAGGCGCCTACGACTTAAGCTTTATGCGCTGTATACCTAATATGGTCATTATGGCCCCAAGTGATACTAACGAATGCCGTCATATGCTTTATACAGGCTATCAAGCTAATTGTCCTGTTGCTGTTCGTTACCCGCGTGGTAGTGCAGGCTCAGCAGACATTCAAAGCACTATGCAACAACTTGAAATGGGTAAAGCGAATGTAATTAAAAAAGGTACTAAAGTGGCTATATTGTCATTTGGTACCTTGCTTGAAAACGCACAACTTGCCACTGATGAGCTCAATGCCACTCTAGTAAACATGCGATTTATTAAGCCACTTGATACGGCATTAATTGATGAGCTGATTAATGATCACGATATTATTGTAACCCTTGAAGATAACGCGATTGCGGGCGGTGCAGGCTCTGCAGTTAATGAATATTTAGCGAGCATTAAAGCCGATGTAAAAGTGCTTAACTTAGGTATTCCTGATGAATTCATTAAACATGGCACACAACAGCAAATGCACGATGAAATGGGGTTAGGTGAACACGGTATTTTAACTTCAATTAAATCATTTATGAGCTAACACTTATCGTGTTTAATAAAAAAGGAGCCATTGGCTCCTTTTTTATTGCTCATCTATAACCTCTAGCGCATCCATACCTTAATATCGGCTAGACCATTGCTTTGTAACAAACCAATTTGCTGTTCAACATTGGGGTTTTGCTCAAACTCAAATGCATCTAATTGCTCGTCAAAGGTAATATTAGCGACGCCATCGCCGCCGCGTTTTTTAACTTGATGTAATGCTATGTCAGCTAGATTAATTGATGTTTCCCAGCTAATAACTTGCCCACCTAACAGGGGTAACGGATAGAACGACCACCCGACTGACGCTGTTATATTGGTTGTTTCACCGTTAGGAAGCTGAAACGAATAATCTGTAATTGCTTGGCATAATTCATATACATAGCTGTCGATTAAATTACATTTAAAATCGCGCAATAACAGTAAAAACTCATCACCACTCCAACGGGCAACATAATCAGAACCTTGTGTACGCGAGTTAAGTAATGCCGCTACTTGTTGTAAACAGCTATCTCCAGCAATAGGGCCATAGGCATCGTTAATGCGGCTAAAGTTATCTAAATTAATAATTAACAACACCAACGATTTACCTTGAGCCTGCAATGACTGCGAGTTACGCTGAAAATGCTCGATATCTTTTGGTAGTTGATCAAACAAAAAACGGCGACTTCTCAGCCCTGTTAGCTCATCAGAGTGACTAACAAGTTTAAGCTGAGAGTTTACTTGGTTTAATTTATCGTTTGCTTGGCGAAGCTCAAGGGTTCGCTCAGTAATAAGCCCCTCAAGAACCTGCTGCTTACGTCGCTCTTGAACTTTAAATACCCAAAACACCAAATAAAAGAGCAACACAAAACCACTGGTGATCAGTAATCTAAAATATATAGTTTCACCAAATCGTTCAGGCACCACAAAAGCGTATTCGGCCGATTGCGCTTTGCCCCAATCTTCACCTTGACGTTTTGTCTCTAATTCAAATAAAAACATACCTGCTGGTAAGTTAGTGTAAATTGCTTCTCGGCGGGTATTTGCATAGCGCCAATCATTATCAAGTCCATTGAGTTTATACCTAAACTCTATACTTGCAGGTGCATAATAATCGATAGCGGTATAGGTAAGCGTTACATCACGCTCGTCAGTTTTAAGTACTGGCTTTTTACCTAACGCAGCCGCAGCAAGTTTTCGTGATGGCGTGGTTAAAGTTTCTATAGTTGGTTTAAGTGAACGCAGTCCAAATAATTCTACGTCTTTAGGAATTTCTACAACGCCTTGCAAGCTGGGATACCAAATTGAATTATCCATATCAACCACCGCATCATGGCCTAAACCATTACAGCATTGACTTGCTTTACCATCGAGCTGTCGATCAAATGAAGAGATCACTTCCTCCACTTTTAGGCTTTCAATGTTGGCTTTGAATTGCTCAACTGGCATGCGATAAACCCCTTTCATGGTGCTTACCCAAATGCGTTTTGTAGTATCATCGTACTCAAGACTAAATATAGAACCATATGGCAGCCCATTGGCGGCATCTAATTGCTGCCACTGCCCTTGTCCACTGCGATAAAACAAACCATCGTTAAGCGAGCCAATTAAAATCCCCACGCCTTTAATGTGTAAAATGCTAGTAACGTACGCACTTTCCAAAGTGGTTTGGTCGCCTATTTTTTCTATCCCGCGTTCAGTAAAGTAATACGCCCCTTTACTGGTACCAATCACCCCAAAATTTGGTTTATCTAAAACATAGGTTACAAACTTACTGCCTAAAAAAGCATTGTACGCAAAAGGGTTTAACCCGTTGTAATTTAAACGATATAAGCCTCGCCCAGTGCCCACCCAAAAGCCGCCTTTAGTCGACGTACTAATAGCAAATACAGGATTATCACTTAGCGCACGGGCAGGGAAACTATATAAGGTATTCGACTCGTAGAAAAACAAACCTCTACCAGTGGCAACATAAAGACGATTGCCGTCAAACTGTAAGTCATGTACTGAGGCATTACCATACTTGGTACTGTTGATGACATTGATAAACGTTTTATCGGCATCGAAATAGCCTACGCCGCTTTTGTTGGCAATCCATAACTTACCATCTGGTGATTTACTAATGGCCATAACCGCTTCGGTCATTTTAGAAATGGCTGAATGGCGCTCTATTCGCCCTTCATGAGCAAGCCAAAGTCCCTCACTAAAACTCGCTAACCATATATTATTTTCATCATCTCTAAATATATCGGCAAACCAAATACTTTGATCTAATTGACTTGGCTCAACCCATTGCCAATCATCCGACTTCCCTCTGAACAATAAGCGCCCATAAGTCGATACCCACAAGCCACCATTGCCATCACTCATAAACTTATAAACGGCTGAGTTGTTAGCGTTAGGCAGCGGAAATGGGCGTAGCTCATCATCTAAATCTAAAAAGTAAGCGCCTAGCTCAGAAGCAAGATATAAATTGCCATTTAAAAAGGATAAGTCGTGAACAATTGTTTGCGCTAAACGATCAGGCAAGGCCACTTTAGCGGTAAGCTCTAAACGCAATTTAGAAAAATCAGACGCGCTTTGCGTCAAGCGCAATAAATTACGATCGTTAACCAGCCAAATTCCCTCTGGTGAGAGCGCCATTTTACTGACTGACCCTACTATTTGGGTGATCGCAGTGGCATTTACGATAGGGCTCGGATTGTTTAGCTGGTCGCGCAGCTCTATCTGGCCTCTGTCTATGTAATAAAGCCCATTAGCTGCTATCCAAATACTGCCTTTAGAGTCTTCAAGAATATCTCTAACAGGGCCTTTAATATTAAACTCTTGTGCGGTTAGCTTTTCTGGGTCTATAACAACGAGGCCGTTTTTCGTGCCTATCCATAATAGTCCTTGGCCATCAATCAGTAATTTATTGATGCCATTGCTGGGTAAAAACAGACTATTTTGAGTGTTGTAATTAGTAAAAGTGTTACCATCAAATCGGCTTAATCCGAATTGCGTACCAAGCCACATGTAGCCTTGGTTATCTTGCACCACACTTTTGAGGGATTGTGAGGGAAGTCCGTCTTTAATGTTCCATTGTTTAACTACGTAATCAGTAATTGAAGCCGTACTTGGCATGGCACACATCAAGAGTACACAAACCAATAAAAATCGCATCATAGTGCTGCCACCTAGTTAAACAAATAATAAATTAAAAGGGTAGTAAACCTACTTTTATCAATGCTTGCAAACAAATAAGCGAAAAAATACCTGCAAGTACATCATCGGCCATAATACCAAACCCACCATGAGCACGTTTATCAAGTATACGAATCGGCCCTGGCTTTGCTATATCAAAAAAGCGAAATAGTAAAAAGCCCACTAATAATGTTTGCCAATTCAGTGCTGCACCAATCATCGTTATATAGTAACCAGCGACTTCATCCCAAACAATAGCGGGATGATCATGAACTTGAAGGTCATCAGCTGTTTTTCCACATGCCCAAATACCAAATATACTGATCACCACCGCAAATACAATTTGTAACCATAACGGAAAATGCATGGTAATAAAAATAAACGGTAACGCCGCTAAAGTACCAAATGTACCTGGGGCTTTAGGCGCAAGCCCTGTACCAAAACCCAAACCAAAAAATTGATGTGGGCGTTTTAAATTAAATAATCGGTTTTTATTCAAACCTGCTCCTTGGAAAAGTGCTCAAAGCCTTTGTGCTCAAAAACAAACTTTTCACCTTGGTGTAATAATTCTATATTCCCGTCACCACTTTTGATTTGGCCGATACAGGTTGCTTCTACACCGTATTGGCGCAACTTAATATCGAGCATACTCTTATTACTGTCTGGGACAGTGTAAAGTAGTTCATAGTCATCGCCATAGTTGAGTATAAAAGGAAGCTGTTGCTCAAAATCAAGACTCGCTTGCATCGCATCAGAAGTAGGTACATTTTCAATATTGATTGTTGCACTGACCTGTGACAAATCCAAAATGTGCCCTAAATCAGCAAGTAAACCGTCTGAAATATCAATCGCTGATGACGCTAAGCCACGCAAAGCTTGTCCGGCGGCCACGCGTGGCGTTGGAAAGTTTAAGCATTTATTAATATGCTTTAAATGTTCAGGTGCAACTGGCAAACCTTGTTTTTTTGACTCAATTGCCAAACCAGCATCACCTAGCGGTCCGGTTACAAAAATCCAGTCGCCCACTTTTGCGCCACTTCGACGCAGTGCTTTACCTTCAGGAACCGTGCCTTTTGCACAAATAGTAATACTGAGTGGGCCTTGAGTCGTATCGCCACCAATAATTTGTACATTAAAGTACTCAGCAATTTCATGCATGCCGTCAGTCAGCTCTGCAATCCATTGTGGATCGATACTTGGCAACGTGAGTGCAACCGATACCCATGTAGGCTCTGCACCCATGGCAGCTAAATCACTTAAATTTACTGCCAGAGCTCGATGCCCTAATGCGCGAGGAGAGATATCATGAAAAAAATGCACCCCAGCAACTAAGGTATCTGTTGTTACAGCAAGCTGACAGTTTGCTGGTACAGTGACAAGCGCACAGTCATCTCCAATCCCTAAATTAACATCGCGACGAGTGATACCGCGACCTTTAAAGTAGTGATTAATTAATTCAAATTCCTTCATACACAAAAAAGCCGACCTATGCCGGCTCTCCTTTTTAACGGTTATTTATAACAACTCACTGAAATTAATATGCAGCTTAAGTTGTTATGACTTGCGTAACTGTTTTACAGCTTTATCAAGTACACCGTTTACAAATTTATGGCTATCTTCAGCGCCAAACATTTTCGCTAATTCAATACTTTCATTGATAGCCACTTTGTAAGGAACATCTTCACGAAATTTAAGCTCGTAGCTGCTTAAACGTAAGATTGCACGTTCAACTTCGTCTAATTCATCAAATGGACGAGTTAAATGAGGCGATACAGCTTCGTCTAGTTGCTTATGATTTACGGCAACTCCACGTGCTAAATCTTTAAAATATTCAACATCAATTTTAGTCACATCGTTTTCGATCAACATTTGTTGTTCGATATCGGCAATCGCATTGCCGCTTAATTGCCATGAATACACGGCTTGAAGTGCTAAGATACGTGCTTTACGTCTTGCTGCTGGTTTCACAAAAATTCCTTAAACTTAAATTTTATCTAACACATTAACCATTTCAAGCGCACCTAAAGCAGCTTCGCCGCCTTTGTTACCCATTTTGGTACCTGCGCGCTCAATTGCTTGCTCAATGCTTTCAGTGGTTAATACGCCAAATGCAACCGGGATATCATACTCAAGCGATACTTGTGCAAGCCCTTTATTTGACTCGCCAGCGACGAGATCAAAGTGAGGCGTGCCCCCTCTGATCACTACACCTAAGGCGATAATTGCATCATATTCTTTTTTTGCTGCAACGCGTTTCGCTGCCAAAGGTAATTCAACCGCACCGGGTACGTAAATCACGGTAATATCGTCTTCTGATACTCCACCAGTACGTTTTAGCTCATCAACAGCACCTGCAAGCAAGCTACTACCAATAAAGTCATTAAAACGAGAAATGACAATGGCAAACTTTTTGCCTGGAGCGTATTTATTACCTTCAATAATTTTCATTTGATAACCCTAAAATAAGTTTAAGCGATTTCGGTTGCGCAAAAATTGATGCGCATTATACCACATAAATAAAATAATAACCTAGCGCGTAATTATTGTGGCTCTACGTAGTCAACCACTTCTAAATGGAACCCTGATAATGCATGGTATTTTTTAGGTAAACTCATCAAACGCATTTTTTGAATACCTAAATCAGCCAGAATTTGCGAACCCACACCTACGGTGCGCGAAGTACCTTGAAATTTACGTGGCGTCACATTTTCACCCGCATCAGCGGCGGCAAACGCTTTTACTGTGGCTTCTAACTCTTCAGTGCTTTCTTGCTTACCTAAAATAACTAAGGCGCCATTATGCTCAGCAATATAAGCCATTGCTTGCGATAAACCCCAACTACGGTCAGCATTGCGATCAGAGAGTAAAATATCGTTAAAAGTACTTTGTAAATGCACACGTACTAAGGTCGGTTCTTGTTGTTTTATTTCACCTTTAAGCAATGCATAGTGTAACTGCCCATCAATGGTGTCTTTGTAAGTCACTAAGTCAAACTCACCATGTTCAGTTGGCAATTTACATTTTGCAACTTGCTCAATTGTGGTTTCGTTTAGGTTGCGGTACTCGATTAAATCAGCAATGGTGCCAATTTTAATATCATGTTGCTTAGCAAATACTTCTAAATCAGGACGACGCGCCATGGTGCCATCTTCATTTAGGATTTCTACAATCACTGATGATGGCTCAAGCCCTGCTAAACGCGCTAAGTCACACCCCGCTTCTGTATGCCCTGCACGTGTTAACACGCCGCCTGGTTGCGCCATAATAGGAAAAATATGACCTGGTTGTACAATATCGCTTGGCACAGCGCCTTTCGCAATGGCAGCTTGAACAGTGCGAGCACGATCCGCTGCAGAAATACCTGTGGTGACCCCTTTTGATGCTTCAATTGACATGGTGAAATTAGTTGAGAATGCGGCACCATTATTTTTTACCATTAATGGTAAATCAAGCTGCGAGCAACGCTCTTGAGTCATCGTTAAACAAATTAGTCCACGGCCATGAGTCGCCATAAAGTTAATCGCTTCTGCACTAATGTGTTCAGCAGCAATAATTAAATCGCCTTCATTTTCTCTGTCTTCATCATCCATTAAAATAACCATTTTACCGGCTTTAATGTCATCAATTATTTCTTGTGCGCTGTTTAAATTCATAAGTTGCTCGTATAAGTTGTCAATGTCGTTATTTTATAAAGCCCGCTTTAGCGAGTAAGCTCATCGAAATATCTGAACCCGAAGGTTGGTCAGCCCCTCTAACTAGGCGCTCTAAATAACGTGCTATTTGGTCGACCTCTAAATTAACCTGGGTGCCAACTTTAAAGTCAGCTATGGTCGTTTGCTCGCTGGTGTGGGGCACAATCGTCAGTTTAAATTTATTACCTTCAACCGCATTAACCGTCAGGCTAATACCATCAATACAAACCGACCCTTTGTAGGGAATGTATTTCATTAAATTTTCATCGGTGGCTAACCAATATTCTGTTGCTCGCGCATTGGCATTAATCGCTGTAATAGTAGCAATACCATCTACATGGCCAGATACTAAATGACCACCGAGGCGCGAAACAGGTTGCATCGCCTTTTCTAGATTAACGGTTTGCCCTAATGCGTAATGTGCAAATCCCGTTAAGCTAATCGTTTCATTTGATAAGTCAGCACTAAAGCCATCAATATGCTTATCAACAACCGTCAGGCAGACACCATTAGTTGCAATACTGTCACCTAACTTAACATCACTCATATCAAGGTTTTTACTTTGGATACGAATAGCTAAATCACCTTGTTTTTTTTGTAATAACGCAATTTTACCTGTCGCTTCAACTATTCCAGTAAACATAGTGCTACTCTTTATATAAAATGATTAATGAGCTTTTTTTAGTGCTGTGATACGTAAATCATCACCAATTGGCACACACTCATTAAAAGTTAAATTAATGGTATTTTGCATACTCATTAACTCTGGGAAATTTAGTAAACTTTTAGCATCGCTGCCCATTAATTTAGGAGCAATGTAAAAAACAAACTCATCAATTAAATCAAGTTCTGTCATTTTACCGGCCAGTGTCGCTCCGGCCTCTAGCCACACATTATTAAACTGCAATTGGGCAAGCGTGTGTAACACGGCCAGTAAATCTACTTTATTATTATTTTCAGGTACTTCAATCTGTTTAACAAAATGAGGCCACTGATGCGATTTATCAACCTTGGTGGTAAATATTATCACCTCACTTTGAATTGAAAATAAGGCAAGATCAGGGGTAAGTCTGTTTTGTGAGTCAATAACAACGCGAACCGGTTGGCGCAGTGGTAAATCAGTTGGTAAAGAATACGGTAACTCTTCTGGGCGCACATTTAATTTTGCATCATCCATTAATACCGTATCGGCACCGGTTAAAATTGCACAGCTTTGTGCTCGGTATAGTTGCACATCTTGGCGCGCTGCGGGGCCAGTTATCCATTTACTTTGCCCGTTTTTAAGCGCCGTTTTACCATCAATACTGGCGGCCATTTTGCAAGTCACAAAGGGTAATCCCTGCTCCATGCGCTTAAAAAACCCAAAGTTTAATGCGCGAGCTTGCGCTTCAAGTAACCCGTAAGCGACTTCTATACCAGCATCCGCTAAAATTTTCAGACCTTTGCCTGCAACTTGCGGGTTGCTGTCAACCATTGCGGCAATCACTTTTTTAACACCGGCTGCTTTTAGCCCTTCAGCACATGGCGGTGTTCGACCATAATGACTGCAAGGCTCAAGTGTTACATAAGCGGTTGCACCTTTGGCATTTTCACCAGCCATAGTCAGTGCGTTTACCTCTGCATGACCTTGACCCGCTAACTGATGAAACCCTTCACCTATTATTTTATTATTTTTTACGAGTACGCAGCCAACATTAGGATTAGGGGTTGTCGTAAAGCGCCCTTTTTTTGCCAGTTCAATAGCGCGAGCCATGTAGCGTTTATCATCCTCTGAAAACGAACTTTGCTTGGTCATTACTATTCCCCTAAGCGGGCTATTTCTTCACCAAATTCGCGTATATCTTCAAACGAGCGATATACAGAGGCAAATCTTACATAGGCCACTTTATCTAACTTTTTAAGCGCTTCCATAATGCACTCACCCACCAAATGGCTAGACACTTCGCGTTCGCCAGTGGCACGTAACTGCGACTTAATAATATTAACCACTTCGTCAACTTGCTCAGTGCTTACGGGGCGTTTTTCGAGGGCGCGAGTTAAGCCATTTAGTAACTTATCTTCATTAAACGGTTCGCGGCTGCCATCTTGCTTGATAACCCGTGGCATCACTAATTCAGCCCCTTCAAAGGTGGTAAATCGTTCGTGGCATTCATTACATTCACGACGTCTACGTACTTGGTGTCCTCCACCTACAAGGCGAGAATCAATAACTTTAGTATCTTTGGCGGTGCAAAAAGGGCAATGCATAACTGTGTGTTTCCGTTTTAAAAACAAAAAATGGCCGCTATCATAGCGGCCATTATCATAACAAAAATGTGTGCAGTTGTGATCTAAATTACTATTTTACTCTTGGATTAAGCGTAAACAGGTAATTTTGCACAAATTGCTTTCACTTTTTCTTTTACTTGCGCTTGTACTGACTCATCTTCGATGTTGTCTAGTACATCACAGATCCAGCCCGCTAACTCTTTTGATTCAGCTTCTTTAAAGCCACGACGAGTGATTGCTGGTGAACCAATACGCAGACCAGAGGTAACAAATGGTGAACGTGGATCGTTCGGTACTGAGTTTTTGTTAACCGTGATATTCGCATTACCTAGGGCAGCATCTGCATCTTTACCTGTGATATCTTTGTCGATTAAGTCAAGTAAGAATAAGTGGTTGTCAGTTTTACCCGATACTACTTTGTAGCCGCGCTCTTGTAATACCGCAACCATTGCTTGTGCATTTTTAACAACTTGTGCTTGGTATGTTTTAAACTCAGGTTGAAGTGCTTCTTTAAATGCAACCGCTTTAGCAGCAATAACATGACATAAAGGACCACCTTGGCCACCTGGGAAAACAGCGCTGTTTAGCTTTTTGTAAATTTCTTCATCGCCACACGCAGAGATGATTAAACCACCGCGAGGACCTGCTAATGTTTTGTGTGTTGTGGTTGTTACAACGTGAGCGAATGGCACTGGGCTTGGGTAAACACCCGCAGCAATTAAACCTGCAACGTGCGCCATATCAACAAATAAGTAAGCACCGACTTTGTCTGCAATTTCACGGAACTTAGCCCAATCAACAATACCTGAGTATGCAGAAAAACCAGCAATGATCATTTTTGGTTTGTGCTCAAGTGCTAACGCTTCAACTTGTGCGTAATCAATTTCGCCAGTTTCTTCGTTAAGGCCATACTGAATTGCGTTGTATGTTTTACCAGAGAAGTTTACGTGTGAGCCATGTGTTAAGTGACCACCGTGCGCTAGGCTCATGCCTAATACAGTGTCAAGTGGGCTTAAAAGAGCTTGGAAAACAGCAGCATTCGCTTGTGAACCGGCATGAGGCTGTACGTTTGCGTAATCTGTACCAAATAATTCATTTGCGCGGTCAATAGCAAGTTGCTCAACCACGTCTACGTGCTCACAGCCACCGTAGTAACGTTTGCCCGGGTAACCTTCAGCGTATTTGTTAGTCAGCTGAGAACCCTGCGCTTCAAGTACGCGTGGGCTACAGTAGTTTTCAGATGCAATTAACTCAATATGTTCTTCCTGACGTGATGTTTCTTTGCTCATCGCGTCAAATAACTCTGGATCAAAGTCCGAAATATTCATGCTACGTTCTAACATTGGGGTCTCCTGGGCAACGTGTATGGGTATTTTTTAGAGGCTTTATTGTACGCTTAAAACGACGTTTTGCCTACGCTCTTAAGTTGAGGATATTTAAACAGGGATTGAAACTATTTCACAGCATTTTGATGATGATATTTTTTTATAAACTAATAACAATTTTAAATGAATTTTATTTACTACATTTATATAGCTTATGCGTTATGTCTAAAGCGATGCACAAATAAACAAAAAAAGCGGCCTAAGCCGCTTTTATTATTTGCCTTTTTTAGGCTAGCTTTTTAAACAATTCTGTACGCAAAATACCATAATCGTTGTGCATATCAGTGGCTAAACACGGTTTTGCTAATGCGTCAGCTAACGGCTTTGGCATATCTAATTCAACATTAAGGATATCCTCAACGCTGTCTTTAAATTTGGCCGGATGCGCAGTCGCTAAAAAAATCCCCACAGCATCTGCCGCCTTATTTTCTACAAGACCTTGGTAAGCAATTGCGGTGTGAGGCTCTGCAATATAGCCAAGCTGTTGAATTTTTTTCATCACTGTTTGTGTTTGCTGCTCATCAACACTCACCGAATAAAAGTTATCATAACTAAACCAGTTATTATCTAACATTGATTGCACACGTGGCCAGTTATTAGGTTTACTCACATCCATTGCATTTGAAAGCGATTCAATTGTCGCATTAGGCGTCCAATTTTTATCAAGCATAAAGCGCGGTACTGTGTCGTTTTGGTTTGTAGTCGCGCTTAGTTTACCTACAGGCATACCAATAACCGCACCAATCATAGCCGCACACACATTACCAAAGTTACCACTCGGTACTGAAATATGCGCTGTAGCACGCTTTTCTTTTGGCAACTGTGCAATGGCTTCAAAGTAATAACACACCTGCGCGACTAAACGGCTAATGTTAATTGAATTTGCTGAGTTTAAACCTAACTTCGATTTTAACTCTTCATCTAAAAATGATTTTTTAACCAATTCTTGGCAATCATCAAAACTACCCTCAATCGCATAACAGTGAATGTTGTCACCAAGCGTTGTAAATAACTTTTGCTGCGCTAATGAAATTTTACCTTTAGGGTATAAAATAACGACATCAATATTTGGTTTGTTATAAAAAGCATGCGCTACGGCAGCCCCAGTATCACCCGATGTTGCAGTTAAAATAGTGACTTTTTCACCTTGATTAAATTGCGCCAAGCACTCGGCCATAAAACGGCCACCAAAATCTTTAAATGCCAGTGTTGGGCCGTGAAATAACTCTAAGCAATAGGTATTATCTTCAACTTCCACCAGCTTAACCGGAAAGTTAAACGCATTCTTAACCATCTGGGCAACAGTATCACTTGGTAGCTCGTCACCAATAAGGTGCGATAAAATTTTGCCGCTGCGAGTAACAAAGTCCATATCTAGTAATGCATCAACATCACTTAATGGCGCTAACGACTCTGGAAAAAACACACCTTGATTACGCCCTAGTCCTGTTTTTACAGCTTCAACAAACGACACTTTTTGTGAATATTCTTTTAAATTATGTAATTGCATGACTCTTTATCCTATAAAACATTTAATTGACGCGTGCCGTCGTTATCTAATTTACAAATATGGCAAAAGCCTTGCTCGTTGATGTAATTTTCTTCTAGCCACTGCGCGCATTGCTCTGCCGCTTCAAGCGTTTTACATACACTAAACAAGGTTGGCCCTGCGCCTGAAATACTCACAACTTCAGCACCCAGTGCTGGTAAGCTTGCTTTGGCATCACTAAAGCCGCTTATAAGTGGCGCACGGTATGGCTCTGCTATTTCGTCTTTCATAATGCTTAATGCATCATCAAAACGCCCTGTTAACAGTAAGCTACTAAACGCCGATAAACGCTGTGCAAACTCAACCCCGGCATGCATACTGAGCTCTTTTGGTAAAACAGAGCGCGCTTTTGCGGTATTGAGCGAAAAGCCCGGAAATGCGGCGACGTAATACCAGTTTTCATCAACAGGTAAAGCAATAGATTTATCAGGAATTAAATCACCGGTTAGCTGTAAGCCGCCTAAATAACACGGTGTGATGTTATCGTAATGGCGCCCCCCACTTACAATGGCTTCAAAATCTGCCATAAGCTCAATGAGCTCTACTTGGCTTAAATTAGTTTTGGCAAATTTATCCAGTGCTGCAAATGTCGCCACCACAGAGCAGGCACTTGAGCCTAATCCCGAACCAATCGGCAAATTTTTCCTAAGTTCGAGCTTTACCGCAGGCATATCAGGCGCAACATGCGCTCTAAAGTGCACTAAACACTGATACGCTAAATTTTCTTGCGCATCACTAGGTAGCTTATGTGCGTAGTCGCCTGTACAAATAAATTCATCACTCGATGCGGCACTAACAATCGCCACATCACCTAATAAACCGCCATCAATGGGCGCAAGTGCGGCGCCCAGCGCATCAAAGCCAACGGCAAAATTACCAATAGACGCCGGAGCATATACTTCAATCATGACTGGCTCCTAGCGAGATAATGTTTTTAAGATGTCTGCAAATACACCCGCAGCCGTTACTGCAGAGCCTGCCCCATAACCACGAATTACAAACGGACGCGGTTGGTAGTATTGGCTTAAAATAGCCAGCGCATTTTCACCATCACGAATAACATTCAATGCATGTGATGAATCCACCGCTTCGATTCCGACTTTACAGTGACCATTTTTAATTGTGCCTACATAGCGAAGTACTTTACCTTCACTTGCTGCACTTTGAACACGGTCGTTAAAACCAGCATCTAAACTAGGTAATTTCGCCATAAACTGCTCAACATTGTCATCTTGGGCAAAACCCGGCGGTAAAACCGACTCCACTTCAATATCGCTAAGCTCCAATTTCATACCGGCTTCGCGTGCAATGATAAGTAGTTTACGTGCTACGTCAGTTCCCGATAAGTCATCGCGTGGGTCGGGCTCTGTAAACCCGCTTTCTTTGGCTTTAATTGTTGCCTCAGAAAGTGATAAACCATCTTCTAGTGCACCAAACATGTATGAAAGCGAGCCTGATAAAATACCACTAAACTCAAGTAACTCATCACCTGCACCAAACAACGATTGCAAGTTATCGATTACAGGTAAACCTGCACCTACGTTAGTTTCGTATAAAAACTTACGATTATTTTTATGTGTTGCTGCAATTAAATCTTGGTAATACGTATATGAGCTCGTGGTGGCTTTTTTATTGGCAGCCACAACATGAAAACCTGCATTTAAAAAATCTACATATTGTGCAGCCAAGGCATCTGATGAAGTACAGTCAACTAGCACTGGATTAACTAAATGATTTTGCTTAACAAACTGCTCGACCAGTTTTAAATCAAACGCTTGCTCTGACTGCGCCAGTTTTTGCTGCCAATCATCAAACGCAATCCCCTCACCATCAAGGTGTAATTGACGAGAGTTGGCAACACCATATAGGTTTAATTTAATATTACGCTTTTCAAGCCATGCTTGTTGACGCTCAAGCTGGTTAATTAGCTCTTGGCCGACTAAGCCACAGCCCAATAAAAACACATCAATTGAAGGTACATGAGTAAAGAAGTTTTCATGGCAAATTTTAACCGCGTCATTACATAATTCACCGTCAATAACGGCTGAAATAGCACTTTCTGTTGAATCTTGCGCTATGGCAACAATGTTTACTTGCGCTTGTGCAAGCGATGCAAAAAACTTAGCCGCCAACCCTTTATGGGCACGCATGTTATCACCAACTAACGTTACTATTGCTAAATTACGTTGCACATTTACCGGCTCAATGAGCCCCGCTTTTGACTCTAAGTCAAAGGCTACTTGCAACGCACTTAACGCTAGATTTAAATCGCTTTCATGCACACAAAAGCTAATGCTAAATTCACATGATGACTGGGTAATAAGTACAATTGACACGTTATCATGCGCTAATGCATTAAATACTTTCGATGCCATGCCCACTTTGCCCTTCATACCTGGGCCTGAAACGGTCAACATAGCTAAGTTTTGCAAGCTTGAGAGTGCTTTTACTGGTTCATCAGATACCGTATCGTTACTAATTAGTGAGCCCTGTGCGTCTGGATTATGCGTGTTTTTAATTTCGCATGGCACCCCTGCTTTTGCACACGGTAGAATAGTTTTAGGGTGCAATACTTTAGCGCCAAAATAAGAAAGCTCCATCGCCTCTTTATAAGACAGGAAATCAACCTTAGTGGCTTTTTTGATATAGCGCGGATCGGCGCTGTAAACACCATCAACGTCAGTCCAAATTTGACACACTTGTGCTTCTAAACACGCTGCAGCAATCGCTGCCGAGTAGTCAGACCCATTACGACCAAGCGTTGTGAGCTCCCCTTCATCATTACTTGCGGTAAAGCCCGGCATAATATAAACCGTCGCAGGGGATTCTTTTAACACGGCTTGAAAACGTGCCTTACTGGCCACTAAATCCGCTTCTGCGTCTATGTATCCGCCGGTTGAAACAATACAATCTGTTGCTTGTAAATAATGCGCGTTATGATCGGCTAATAGGCTTTGCATTAGCGATACGCTAACACGCTCACCAAAGCTAATAATGAATGCTCTGACCTTATCAGGGCAGCACTTTATCAGTGCAATACCATCAAGCTTATTTTTAAGTTCGTTAAAGTCAGGCCAGTTTTGAACTGCTCCTTGCTTTTCCTCTACCGCTGCTTTAAGCATGTTGCATCGGCTAGTCAGTGAATGCCATTGCTCACTAAAGTCATGCCCCTGCTCTGCAGTACTAGCTAAATTAACTAACGAGTCAGTCATGCCACCTGGGGCTGACAGTACCAGTAACATTTCATCTTTTAATTGTGCCTTAGCGAGTGCAGCAACTTGCTCTAAACAGGCAAAATCAGCGAGCGATGAGCCACCAAATTTTAATACGCGCATTTTTTATGTTTCCTCATTCCATAAAACGAAAAAAGGCCTGTGTTCTAAGTGAACACAGGCCTTTAAATTTGTTGCACCGACCTATGCCACTATCCAGTAAGAATGGTGGTTGTAATAATAATGGTCGTTACAAGACTAAATGTTTTCATAAGCTTAAGACTGCCTTAACACAGGCTATTCTGTCAACCCTAAATTAGCAGATAAAACAGTCTTTTTCATCATGAATTTTATTAATAAATGCCAAACTTATGCAAAACTGCACTCAGTTGCGTTTTATTAATTGGTTTATGAATAAAATCAATTGCGCCCAGTTGTGCGACACGTGCTTGCATTTCTTGTTGGATATCAGCAGAGATCACTAATACATAAGACTCTATTTTAGAAATTTTGATTTGCTCAAGTACTTCAATACCGTCAACTTCAGGCATGGTTAAATCAAGACACAGGAGATCGAAATGCCTTTGACGCAATTGCTCCAAAGCGTCTTTACCGTTAGTTGCTTGCTGAATATCGGCATCAATACACTCTTTTAAACAGCGTATTACCTGTTTGCGAGCAACGGTGGAATCATCACAGACTAAAATAGAAAAACGCATTATAATGACTCATTAATTAAACTTATACAAAACACCTAAACCCACAGTAAAATTAGTTGGTTGCCCAATCCGCAACAGTCAAAATTATAACCAAATTAGCAACGAGCAGATTATTTATTGTAACTTCTATTAAAGTTATCAATAAAATGCTTAATTGCACAATACAAATTAATAAATTAACTATTTCCAAGTAAAAAACAGCCTATCCAAACCAACGGTTCTCAAACAGAAACCCCATGCATATAAAACAGAATGATTGCTTATTTAACAACGCTAAATAGCAATATTATAAAATATATGTTTATTTTTAATCATTTATTAACTAATGTTTATAAGCGTACATTAACAGTTGAATAATTTAAGGAAATATAAGCCTCCCATGCCGCAAAAAAGTCTTTCAACAAAGTTACTCACTCGGGTTTTATCAGTTTATTTTATACTGACCTTTGTGGTGACCTGCGGGCAAATTTTCGCAGAGTACGTCAATACTAAAGATTACATACGCGATGAACTTGGCACATTACAAAAGACCTTTGGTAGAAGTTTAACCAGAGCAATTTGGGAGCTAAATATAAAGCAAACCATCACAACCGCCGAAGGATTACTCGATATACCTATGGTTGAGGGAGTTATTATTCGTGACGATAATGGCGCTATTATTTCTCAATTAGGCCGCGCGCTAAATATTCACAATCTTTACAGTCAGCAACTTGTGCAAGAAGATGTCATGGTAGAGGACACCAAAGCCGGTTTATTTGGCTATACATTCCCACTTATTTTTGAGTTTTCAGGACGAGCAACACAAGTAGGCGATGTTACTTTATTTTCTAGTCGCGATGTAATTTTTAGTCGCATTATGCTCTCTATCTACTTTTTGATTGGTAATGCCATGATTAAAACAACCTTTTTAATCATCTTATTTTTAATTGCATTTAGAAAGTTACTCACCGAGCCCCTTACTCAATTAACCGAGCAAATTGAATACCTTGAGTTAGAAGAGCTTGATGGTCAACAGGTTAAAATAGTCACCGATGAAAATAACGAGCTTAAAGTAATGGAACGCTCTTTTAACAATCTGATTTCGAAGGTTGTTGAGTATAAAAAAGAGTTAAAACAAACTCAGCATGACCTAATTGAAAGCAATCAAAAACTGGATCAACAAAACTTACAACTTGAACAGGATGTTGCGCGTAAAACATCAAATTTAAGCCAAGCAATGATCGATCTGCAACAACAAAAATATGAACTAGAGCGACAAAAAGCAGTTTTAACAGAAGAAGTCGATTTACGAAAGCAAACCGAACAAGAACTGTTAAGCAAACAAACTCAGCTGCAAAGCTC
The DNA here is from genome assembly GCF_030407565.1 of Pseudoalteromonas sp. APC 3694. Lineage (NCBI taxonomy): Bacteria > Pseudomonadati > Pseudomonadota > Gammaproteobacteria > Alteromonadales > Pseudoalteromonadaceae > Pseudoalteromonas > Pseudoalteromonas sp. APC 3694. Next base: position 22,189 of record NZ_JASDDE010000029.1, on the reverse strand, counting down.
GCTCGATGAATTAAGCTTTGCGCAAGAGCAACTGGTTGGCTCAGAAAAAATGGCGGTATTAGGCGGCTTAGTGGCGGGGATCACTCATGAAATTAATACCCCTATTGGTATTGGCGTTACTGCCACCTCTTTTTTACAAGAGCGATTAACCGAAATAGAAACTGCGTATAAAAATAAATCATTATCGTCTGCGGCGTTAGAAGGCTTTATTAATGATGCAGCGCAAAGCGCTCAACTACTCTCTCACAACTTAGAACGTGCCTCAGATTTAATAACCAGCTTTAAACAAATTGCGGTAGATCAGGCCAGTGAAGCTCTAAGAACAATTAACTTTAAAGACTACATCAACGAAGTTATACGCTCTTTGCACCCACAAATTAAAAAAACATCTCACAGCATTCGCCTACATTGTCCAGATGATTTAATTATTAACTTACCTGCGGGAGTCATTAGCCAAATATTTACGAACCTAATTATGAACTCATTAGTGCATGGTTTTGAAAATATAAACAGCGGCCAAATCACCATAGATGTGAATACTGATAAAAACGACCTCATCATTAATTATCAAGATAACGGTTTAGGTTTAAAACCGGCTCAACTAAAGCGTTTATTTGACCCATTTTTTACCACCAAGCGTGATGAGGGTGGCAGCGGCTTAGGTGCTCATATTATTTTTAATCTAGTAAAACAAACGCTCAATGGTAAAATTGAAGTAAGTAGTGAGCCTGGGCAAGGGCTACACTACCGTATTTCGTTCCCTAAAAACATGTCATCTCCCCTGCCACTTTTTAAACTCGATTAAGCTAAATCAGCCGTTTCTAGAAGCGGCTTTTATTGCTATGATTACACAAATTTTTTAAATGGATCATTCCCCTATGTGGTTTAGTAACCTTATATGCTATCGCTTTAAACAAGACGTTTCATACACACAAGAAGACTTTGATAAGGCATTAGAGCAAGATCTATTTCGTCCTTGTACTGGCCAAGAGTTGGCAACATTTGGTTGGACAAAAGCATTTGGTAAACATGGTGAAACTCTGTCTCATTTCTCACAAAAAAGTATTTTAGTGTGCGCTAAACGTGAAGAAAAAGTATTACCAGCCTCGGTAATAAATGAGCTGGTAGCAGAAAAAGTTGAGCAGATTGAAGCCGAAGAAAATCGCCCAGTAAAGAAAAAAGAAAAAGATGAATTAAAAGAAAACATCTTACACACCTTATTGCCACAAGCATTTAAAAAATCGAGCTTGCAGTTTGCTTTTATAGACCAAGAAAATGGGTGGGTGGTAGTTAATAGTGCAAGCTTTAATAAAGCAGAGGAACTACTTGCTCTATTACGTAAATCATTAGGGACATTACCCGTTGTTCCTGCGTTTGCTAATTATGATTTAGACGTATTTTTAACTGACTGGCTTACTAACTTTAGTACTCCAGAGGGCTTTGCAATTGGATCAGACGCTGAACTTGAAGAAGCTGATGACAGTGGCGCCCAGGTAAAACTTAAAGGCCATGACCTATCGTGTGACGAAGTGAAGTCGCACCTTGAAAGTGGTAAGCGCGTTACTAAGCTTGCCCTTGATTGGCAAGAGCGCGTTAAATTTATGCTACAAAACGATGGCTCAATTAAACGTTTAAGCTATTCAGAAACACTTAAAGAAGAAAATGCCGATATTCCTAAAGAAGATATGGCGGTTAAACTAGATGCTGATTTTATTCTTGCATCTGAAGAAATTAAGCAATTGCTAGAAGAGCTTACACAGGGCTTAGGTGATGCTGAAGATTTAGCGTAAAAGCTTTATAAAATAGTATTACAACTAAAAAGCACGATTAAATCGTGCTTTTTATTGCTCAAAAATTTAGCTAAACATTTTTTTTACGTCTTCAACCATATGCAAGTATTCCTCACTCTCTAACATTTCTAATGAAGGAAAAATGCCTTTATCAATATAGGTTTGCAGCGCTGCTGACTTATCAGATACTTGTAAGGTTCCCTCAAGGATTGCACCAACACGAATGAAGTCGATATAACTCACCTCAGCAGTACGATGATTCACATCTGCCCAGTGCTGCGCGACCTCAACAAACGCATCAGGAAATTCCCACGCTTTCATGATTGAACCACCAATTTTACCACTTAAACGTTGAATCGCATGGGCTAAAAAGTTGGGGCTTGCAAACACTTCAGGGTGACGCTCTGCTTCAGTTAAAATGGGTAACACCCCAATATTATAAACTAATGAAGCTAATGTAATGGCATCGCGATTTAGCGATGTATGGGTATTTCTTTTTAAGTAAAACTCCATTAATGAAATAGAGTGCGAGGCCACATGCAGCGTTTTATGCCACGCCTTTCCCATGTAGCCTTTTATTAACTCGTTGTTAGATACAAATAACTGCTCCATCGCCATGGCTGTGGCAATATTTTTTATTTGCCTAAGCCCAATACGTGTAACGGCTTGGTGCAAGTTAGACACCTTTACAGCTCGGCCCATAATTGCACTATTTGCGACTTTGATCATCCGCGCCGATAATGCAGGATCATGTGCTATCACATCTGACATTTGCATCAAATTAACATCGGGGTTATCTGCGGCTTGGCGAACCTTAATCGCTACCTCAGGTAACGTAGGCAACACCAGTGTGTCGTTGTTAATTCTGTCAACTAAAATAGTGAGTAAGGCATTTTCTGTAGACATAAAATATCCCTTTGCTTAATGACCTATACTTTACAGCAAGTCTTATATTATTAATTATTTCAAAGCTTAGTAGTATTAAACATATACCTAAAATAGAAAGAATTGTAGATAATTATTGATTATTTACCAGCGGCCCCTCATTAGTGCACTCTAACGTCTAATACTTGCTATTTGCTAGTATGTTTTGCTTTAATGCAAGCATGCTAAGGCACACTAATACTCATTCAGTACCTTAACTTACAGTATACAAGTTATAAAATAGACTTTTTAAAGGCAATATAATGATCTTAAATAAAATTAGCCAAGCAATACTGCTCTCTGGCATCGTTTTTCTTAGTGCCTGTTCTGAGCAAGCACCGTCTTCAAACAACACGCCGCAAAGCTCAGCGCCAACGGCTTCTCAAGCGCCTTCAGGGCCAACACTCCTTAATATTGACCGTCAACGCTTAGACATATACACAGACTTCAGCTTACAAAGCGATTTGTCACACTTATCTGATAACCAAAAAGCCATGGTTGCCAAGCTTATTGATGCTTCAAAAATTATGGACGATTTATTTTGGAAACAAGCATTTGGTGAAGATAAACAAAGCTTTTTAGCACAATTAGATGATGAAAAAGTACGTCAGTTTGCAGATATAAACTACGGCCCATGGGATCGCTTAAATGGCGATGAAGTATTTTTATCTGGCTATAAAGAAAAGCCGCTTGGGGCAGGTTTTTATCCGGCCGACATCACCAAAGAAGAGCTTAATAACGCTGATGTAAAAGATAAAACAGGGCTTTACTCACTTATTAAACGCGATGAACTAGGTAATTTATACAGCACGCCTTATTCAGAAGAATATGCCGTAGAACTTGCCCAAGCAGCTAAGTTACTTAGAGACGCTAGCAAATTAGCTGACGACAAAGAATTTGCCAACTACCTAAACTTACGAGCTGACGCAATACAAAGCGATGATTTCCAAGCCTCTGACTTTGCTTGGATGGATATGAAAAATAATCCTATCGATGTTGTTATTGGCCCAATTGAAAACTACGAAGACCAATTATTTGGTTACCGTGCTGCCTATGAATCGTATGTACTAATTAAAGATTTAAAATGGAGCGAACGTCTGGCTAAATTTGCTGCCTTTTTACCTGAGCTGCAAAAAGGCTTACCTGTTGATAGCAAATACAAGCAAGAAGTACCAGGCTCAGATGCTGACTTAAATGCCTACGATGTTGTTTATTATGCTGGACACTCAAATGCCGGCAGTAAAACCATTGCAATTAACTTACCAAATGATGAGCAAGTACAGCTAGAAAAAGGCACACGTCGCTTACAGCTTAAAAATGCAATGCGAGCGAAGTTTGATAAAATTTTAGTCCCTATCGCAGAGCAGTTAATTGTGCCAGAGCAACGTAAACACATTACCTTTGATGCATTTTTTGCTAACACTATGTTCCATGAAGTAGCTCACGGTTTAGGTATTAAAAATACTATTACCGGCAAAGGTACCGTTCGCCAATCTCTACAAGAGCATGCTAGCGCCTTGGAAGAAGGTAAAGCAGATATTCTTGGTCTGTACATGGTTGAACAGTTACTTAAAAAAGGGGAAATCACTGAAGGAACGTTAGAAGATTACTACACCACCTTTATGGCGGGTATTTTCCGCTCTGTGCGTTTCGGTGCATCAAGTGCACATGGTAAAGCAAACATGATCCGCTTTAACTTTTTTGCTCAAGAAGGTGCCTTCTCTAAAAATGAAGACGGCTTGTATAGCATCAACATGGATAAAATGGGCGACGCTATGGCTAAATTATCGCGCCTTATTTTAACCCTACAAGGTGACGGTGATTACGAAAAAGTTGATCAACTGATTGCAACTCATGGCGATATTAAAGCGGAACTAGCTAAAGATTTAGAAAAGTTAAGCAAAGCGAACATCCCTGTAGATGTAACCTTCAAACAAGGTAAAGAGGTACTTGGCCTTAATTAATAAAAACCAACCACATAAAAAAAGCGTTACACTGTAACGCTTTTTTTATTATTTGAATTATTTATCACTCATCACTTTACGAACAACCGGCTCAAGGCTTGCCATTCCCCACTGCTTGCCTGTTTCAATTGCAGACTCAATATCAGCGCCTTGCTGATGGGCTGAAATAGCCATTAGCGCACCAACACGATTACTGCTCGCACAATGAACAACCACTGACTCACCTTTAAGTTCTTCTAAAAGGCTAGCTAATCGTTTTGCATTGTCGATGTTTATATCTTGTGCACCTGCAATCTCAATTGCGTGATAGCTCATTCCTAAAGAATTGACTAACGCGCCTTCATCCCAGTCTTGCTCATCTGCTGCACGTAAATTAATAACATGCTTAACATTAGCTTGTGACAGTTGCTTAAACTGCTCATCAGTCGGTTGCGCTGCTGAAAAAACTAAGTTGTTATGTGCTACAAAGTTTTTAATATTAGCGTTATTTACCACATCTATAGCTACTGGCTGCTCGCCCGCTATCACTGCTGACACTGCAATGGCTGCAATAAATACACTTGTACAGAGTTGTTTGATTAATTTCATACTATCCCCTCAAAGTAACTCATTTTGATTTTTAAAAATGCGCTTTTAATTGCTCTATCTGCTCATTAGTATAAGGCACACTTGGGAACTTGCCCCATACCGGCGCAGGCCACGCAATATCTGTTTTAAAACGCGCGATATGATGAATATGTAGTTGTGGCACCATATTACCCAATGCGGCTACATTTAACTTATCAGGATTAAACACCTCCATTAACAAATGACTGAGTTTCGCTGACTCGTGTAAATAAGTAATTTGTTGCTGCTCGGTTAAATCAATAATCTCTTTTAAACCCGCTATTCTGGGGACCAATACAAACCAAGGATATTGGCTGTCGTTTAATAGCAACACCTTACAAAGTGGCCAATCAGCCAGTTCAATACAATCTCTTTTCAGTTCAGGTGCTAAGGTAAATGATGTTTTGCTCATGTTAAAGTCCTTAGATTATTTTACCGCACACTTTATAGCATTTAGTTGCAGTTGCACACGCTTGTGCTTTACCATCGAGATAATTTTATGTAAGTAAAGGCAATCCTGTGTTAAAAAAACTAAAACATCTCTCACTGGCAATTCCCCTACTCGCGGGCGCATTAAGCGCAGAAGCTGAGCCGCTAACGCTTGAGCGTATATTTGATGATCCGAGCTTAGCAGGCAAATCTCCGGTACAACTTAAGTTTTCGCCTGATGGTAGCCGGGTTACCTACTTACAAGGTAAAACCGATGACTATAACCGCTACGATTTATGGGAATATAATTTAAAAGATAATACCAACCGGTTGTTAGTTGATTCGGCGCAGTTATTTTCAGGCCCAGAAAATCTCTCCGATGAAGAAAAAGCACGCCGCGAACGCCAACGTATTTTTGGAAAAGGTATCCTTGAATATAAATGGTCAAAAGATGGGAAAGCACTGTTATTCCCTCTTAATGGCGATCTTTATTACTATGACTTAGATGCTAAAAATAGTAAAAAGCTGACTAACACAGACGCATTTGAAACCGATGCGCGTTTCTCTCCAAAAGGAAATTTCGTATCCTTTATCCGAGAGCAAAACCTATATGCACTAGAGCTGGCTTCAGGTAAAGAAATTCAGTTAAGTAAAGATGGCGGTGGCGTAATTAAAAACGGCATGGCCGAATTTGTGGCGCAAGAAGAAATGAGCCGTATGACCGGTTATTGGTGGGCAAATGATGAATCTAAAATCGCCTTTACTCGCGTTGATGAAAGCCCTGTTCAAGAAGCGATTCGTAACGAAATTTATGCTGATGAAGTAAAACTATTTAACCAGCGTTATCCATTTACTGGCACCAATAATGTTGACATTCAACTTGGGGTGGTAAAGCTTAATGATCAAGCAGTTGACTGGATTGACTTAGGCGACGATAAAGATATTTATATTGCCCGCGCTAAGTGGCTAAACGACAGCAATACGCTCTCTTATCAATGGCAGAACCGCTCGCAACATAGCTTAGAATTACGTTTTTACAACACTAAAACAAAACAGCAAACCGTTGCTTTAACTGAAAAAAGTGATACCTGGATCAACTTGCATTTTGACCTTGAATTTTTAAAAGATAAAAAGCATTTTGTATGGGCCTCAGAGCGCGATGGATTTAAGCACCTTTATTTATATCGTAATAACGGCCAACTTATCCGCCAGATTACCGCAGGTGATTGGGTCGTAGATAGCCTAAAAGGGATAGATGAAAAAAATGGCGTTGTTTACTTTGCTGCACGTAAAGATACCCCGCTAGAGAGCCATTTATACAGTGCGCCTTTATTTAAAAAAGGGGGTATGAAGCGCATTACTGAAAAAGGCCAATACCATAATGTCGTTCTAGCTAAAGATAATAAAACTTTCATTGATAATAGCTCATCGGTTAATAAGCCAAATTCAGCTGCACTGCGCAAAATTAATGGTGAGTTTATTACGTGGCTTGAAGAGAATAAGCTTGATGACTCTCACCCACTTACCCCGTATCTAACTGATTTAGCCCAGCCCGAATACGGAACAATTACCGCTGAAGACGGCCAAATTATGCATTATCGTTTATTTAAACCTGCAAATATGGCAAAGGGTAAAAAGCATCCGGTTATTGTCAACGTTTACGGTGGTCCTCATGCTCAGCGAGTAACCAATAGCTGGCGCAGTAAAAATTTATATTTTCAATACATGGCGCAACAAGGTTATGTAATTTTTCAACTTGATAACCGAGGCTCTTACAATCACGGTAAAAAGTTTGAAGATGCAATTTATAAGCACTTAGGCGTTGTAGAAGTGGCGGATCAAATCAAAGGCGTTGAGTTTTTACGTACTCTTGATTACGTAGACCCTGCTCGCATAGGTATATACGGCCACAGCTACGGTGGTTATATGGCGCTAATGACCATGTTTAAAGCAGGCGATTACTTTAGCGCGGGTGTATCTGGTGCTCCGGTTACCGACTGGGCTCTATACGACACCCATTATACCGAGCGCTATTTGGGTCACCCTGATACTAATGCCCAAGGCTATATCGACAGTGCGGTGTTCCCATACGCTGAAGGCTTAAAAGGCCCATTAATGATTTACCATGGTATGGCCGATGACAACGTATTATTTACCCATGCCACTAAATTGTTTAAACAGCTGCAAGATAACAATCAACAGTTTGAAATGATGACTTACCCGGGCTCAAAACATAGCCTTCGCGGTAAACAAGTTCAAACTCATTTACATCAAACTATAACAAACTTCTTTAACCGTAATTTTAATACAAAGTAACTAAAACTGGGTTAATTATTCGACTAAAGGCTGATATAAGTATCAGCCTTTTTTTATGCAGATAAGCTATATTGAAACGTCAACAAACAATAATTAAATTCATTATAAGCACCCGTTAAATAAAAGTTCGGCCTATCCTTTTTATTGTATTTACGCAAACTAGTTAACAAAGAGAGTATTAAAAATACAATATAAGGAAAATAAAACCGTATTAGCCTATATTTTAACTATGCTTATTTAAGAGAAATAATGCTCTAATACGGGAACATGCATATGCCAAACCTCCGTCGTTTTACTATATTTCAACGTTTAGCCATTTTAGTAGGGATTGTAATTTTTGGTTTAATTGTTTTGAGTATTTCGAGTTTAAGTAATCAATATAAATCGCTTAAAAATGAGCAATATCTAAAAACAAAAAATGTGGTGGAAACTGCTTATAGCATCATTACACACTACGCAGCGCTTGAACAAAGTCAAACACTCACTCGTGCACAAGCACAATCTCAAGCGATGGCCTCAATACGCTCATTGCGTTACGATGATACTAACTATTTTTGGATCAACAATTATCAGCCAACCATGGTAATGCACCCAATTAAACCAGCCCTTGAAGGGAAAGATTTAACGAATAATAAAGACCCTGATGGCACCCCTTTATTTGTTGAAATGGTTGATGTTGTTAAAAAATCCGGCGAAGGCTATGTGCCTTACAAGTGGCCAAAACCCGGCAGCGACAAACCCGTAGATAAAATTGCGTATGTAAAAGGCTTTAATCAATGGCAATGGATCATCGGCTCGGGCGTTTACCTCGATACTATAGACAGTGCCTTTTCGCAGCAACGTACTATTATCGTTATCAATGTGATGATTATGCTCGTCGTTGTCGTACTTTTTAGCTACTTTATTGGTCACAGTATTTTAACGCCGACCCGTTTAGCAGCAGAAATGATGAAAGATATCTCTCAAGGTGAGGGGGATTTAACTCGTACTCTTAACGAAAATGGCAATGATGAAATATCTCAACTGTCGAGATCATTTAATTTATTTGTCTCTAAAATTAGGGAGTCTTTGGTGCTGGTTGCCAAAAGCGCAAACGATGTAAACGAGCATGCCCATGCAGTCGATGATTCTAGCAAAACCAGCCAGTCGTTTATTGAGCTTCAAAACGACAGTAGCAGCCAAGTAGCCGCGGCAATGGAGCAAATGACTCATCAAATTCATGATGTTAGCCGTAATGCCGAAGCTGCTGAGCAAGCCGCAAATGATGCTGCTAGTAATGCATCAACGGGTAAAAATGTAGTGTCGAAAACCATTACCGCCATTGAAACCCTCTCTAGTAATATAGAAACTGTCAGCAAAGTGACCGCCGAACTTGCTCAAGAGAGTAATAATATTGGCTCGGTACTTGATGTTATTAGAAGCATTGCTGAACAAACCAATCTGTTAGCGCTAAACGCAGCTATTGAAGCTGCAAGAGCAGGTGAACATGGAAGAGGCTTTGCAGTTGTAGCCGACGAAGTAAGAACACTTGCCAGCCGGACAGGTAAAAGCACGGATGAAATTCAAGCTATGATAGCTAAGCTGCAAGAAGGGGCTAAAGCTGCAGTTGAAGCGGTAAAATCTAGCCAAGAGATTTCTATTTCTACGGTTGAACAAGCCTCTTCTGCTAATGCATCACTTGATGAAATAGACAGGCTGGTATCGGTGATCACCGATATGAACGGCCAAATTGCTCGCGCCACAGAGCAGCAAACATCAGCCGCAGACGAGGTGAATTTAAGAATTAATGATTTATCACAATCTACAAAGCAATCATTGGGTAACACTAAAGATTTAACTCGCGCTAGCGACAAACTCAAACAAAGCAGTGTTGAGTTATCAAGCGTGGTATCGCGCTTTAAGCTTAGTTAACCTTAACTCCGGATAATAAATATCTTTGACCAATTAAAAAGCCCTGATTTTCAGGGCTTTTTAAGATTATTTATAGAAAATTATAAACAATAGCGGGCAAATAAACTGCTAACTGACGCTGCAGTTGGTTTACCATGTTGCCAGTCGCCGCCTTCAACGCCACTACCAGCAATATCCATATGTACATAAGGAAGTGGTAAAGTAGATTCATTACCATGCTTATCTAATCCACCTACCACAGCTAAAAATGCCATAGGGAATTGATGGCCGCGCGCTGTGACAGCAGAAGCCGCATTATTACTAGAAAGCACATCGTCAGCTAAAGTGCGTGGTTTTATAAAATCATAATCTTCACGGCGTGAACGCGACACTTCAGCACCGTCAGCCCATAAATCACCACAATCGGCCAATTGGCGTGAAATATTAGCACTACGCGCTGGTCCATTCTCAACATATGCGCCATAGGGTCCCATCGCGCGCGCAGCATGCCCTGTTAAAGTAGCCACTGTAAACAACGTTGGATTTATTTCGTTTTTAGCTAAATCTTTCATTTCGCTAAGTAAATCACCCATAGCTAAACGCCCTTCGGCATCGGTATTACCAATACGTACTCGCACACCTTCACGGCTAGTAATTATTTCATCAGGGACAAAACAATCTGAACCAATGGAGTTGCGTACAACCGCTAAAAAGGCAATCACTTTAACCCCTTTAGGCTGATAATCGGCTACTGCTTTCATAAATCCAGCAACCGAGGCCGCACCGCCTTTATCGCGGCTCATGCCCGCCATAAAACCACCGACTTTTAAATCTGCACCGCCCGTATCATAGACTAAACCTTTACCAACAAACATCAGTGTTCGGGTTACTTCGCCCTCAGGCACGTATTCAAGTTTAACAACGCGTGGATGATGACGCTCTACCGCATACGATGCGCGAGCAACGGTACTTAGCATGGGGTAATGCTTATCAATGGCAGCTAAATCATCAATCACATCAACGCTCACCGCACTGTTTTCAAATAACTCAGTACAATAATCAGCAAAACGTGGGGGGGCCATGCGTTCAGGCTCGGTGCCACATAAATCACGTGCGGCATATTGCCCCGCAGCTAACGCATTGACTGCTTTGATTGTTTGCTCATTGGCATCAATTAAGCCTATTTGAGTAATAGGTTCAATACCTTGACCATGAAACTCACGCGCTTCTAGGGGTTGCCATAATGCTTGGCATGCGCCTAAGTAAGCCACTTCAAGAGCATGTTGATAACGGCTATCCGTATTTAAAGCGGGTAAATAAATAGCAGGGTTAACACTACCTGATGCTTTTGCCTCATTAATGGCTAATTTGGCTGCATCAAAATAACGACGAACGTCGTCATAATCTCTGTTTAAAGGGCCTGTTGGCGCTAACACGACACGTTTACCGGCAATCACTAACAAGGTGACTTGATTGCCTATGCGAGAGTCTACTTGGGCTTGGTCTAAAATTGCATCACGCAGTGGCGTATTTGGTAAATGAGAAAAGTCGTTGCTGATAATAATAAGTGCATCATGCGATGTACAATCTAGGCTTGCACTTACCGGCTTAGCCAGTACTGCTTTTGGATATGCCATAAAAAAGGATCCTGTTAGAAAACGTAGTCCCTATTATTATTTATTTAGCAATTTATAACCAGTGAACTGCGATAACCTGCATATTTACTGGCAACTTGGAGTTACACGTTTTACACATCTAAAATACTGAGCTGTAAATTATGCTCTGGTTGATTTTTAATACCCACGCCAATTCCTAATAAGCGCACCGGTTGTTGTAATCCACGTTGATAGGCTTTGGCGAGTAACTCTTTAAAAATAGCCGTGTTTAATTGATGCGCAGCTTGATCTGCTGAGGTCACTACAAAATTAGCAAATTTAACTTTAACACTTAATTTATTAATTTTATGTTGTAGTTGCTGTTTATTTAATCGAACCACGAGTTCATCTAACAGTTGCGGTAATTGTTCAAGGCATTCATCTAGGCTGTTTTTGTTGTATTCATAAGTATGTTCCACACTCAATGACTTACGTACCCGCTCGGTGGAAACGCGCCCTATATGCTCACCCATGCACTTTTGATATAACGACACACCAAAATTACCCACATGCTGTTGCATCCAACTAGCCCCTTTTTCGCGCACATCTTGCCCCGTGTATAACCCTTTTAAATTAAGCTTTTCTAGAGTTACTTTACCCACCCCTGGAATTTTACCTAATGGCAATTGGGCTAAAAACGAGTCAACCTGCTCAGGCAATACTACAAATTGGCCATTGGGCTTATTTTCATCACTAGCAATTTTGGCAATAAACTTTATTGGGGCAATACCCGCAGATGCAGTCAGCCCTGTGGTATTAAAAATATCGGTACGAATTTGCTCTGCAATTAACGTTGCACTACCTTTAAAAGCAGTACTATGAGTTACATCTAAGTATGCTTCATCAAGCGAAAGAGGTTCTACAAGGTCAGTATAGCGGTTAAAAATGGCGCGGATCTGTGTTGATACTTGTTTATAAACAGCCATTCTGCCAGGCACAATAACTAAGTCAGGGCAAAGCTGTTTGGCATGATAGTTAGACATAGCAGAGCGCACCCCATACTCTCTAGCAATATAGTTAGCGGTAGAGAGCACTCCACGGCGACTATTTCCGCCAATTGCCAGCGGTACGCTTGCAAGCTTAGGATTGTCGCGCATTTCTACGGCCGCATAAAAGCAGTCCATATCTTATCATAGGTTACATCCAATATAACTCCACCTTGACAAAAGCCATTAAAGTTCTAAGTTAATTATAAAACAAATGAGATTTATATGATTGAAAGTAAATTAGTAGAAAGCATTCCTTATGGTGGAAGAAAGATTTCAACTTATGCTTTAGTTAATAATGACATCCCTTTAGTTCATCCTTCAGCATTTCTATTGCATACCGCAGTCAATAATTTATTTGGCACGGTCACTACCTACATGAAGGCTTTAAAATCTTTTTATAAAGAAATTATAAGTAAAACTAATTTATCTATCGAGAATATCGAAAGATTAACTGATCAAGAAATGAGTGGATATTTAGTCGGAGTATTACAACGACAAAGAAAGCTGAAGCACAGCTCAATTGAAAATCATATTGCCGTATTAAAAGAGTTCTTTAAATATTTATATCAATCGGGCTTTACCACAAAAGAGATGCTCTTTAGTTACGCCTATGAAAATAACGAATACGAACAAAGCTTTCTTTCCGGTGTTAAAACAGATATGCATGAAGCGTATTTTCATAAGAAGAAGTTTCAGGAGTGTTTATTATGCTATGTAGACTCTCAATCATCATTCATGAAAAAAAGAAATGAACTAGTTTTGCAATTAGGTTACTACGCTGGATTTAGAGCTTTTGAAGTTGTTCTAGCGGAAAACTTAAATATCGAAACTTTCAGACAATTATTGCCTAAAGTTGATTTTTTTATCCCGAAAGCAATTCACATAAACATTTATGGTAAAGGAAATTCCATCAGAACAACCCCCTTTGAACCTAGCCTAGTCAAATCAATCTATGAATTTATTTGGGGGGAAGCTAAACATATAAAGTCAGGCAACATGATTTGTCAAGAGAATGGAAAACTTTTAAAGGATAAGACTTTTGCTTCTAAACTTTTTAGAAAATGTGCTGATAAATATTGTGAAAATACTTCGCTAACTTTAGAGGAGGCTCAGTTATGGAAGCACAGAGGATTCCATAAGCTAAGAAAATGTTTTGCTACAAACTCAGTTACTGCCTGCCGTGACAACGGAGATGATCCTTGGATCTATGTTCCACAGTGGCTAGGTCACAAACGAAAATCAACCACATTTGGCTATATCTATTTTGAAGCACTATTAAATAAGCGTGAAGACGTTCTACATGCACTGTCCTTAGAAGAAACTAAGTATGGTAAAGACTTTAAAAGAAAGTCCGAGAAAGCCTAATGGAAAGTACCCACAAAAATACCAAGTCAGAATTAGCTAGTCTAGCACCCGCTGAAGTCGTTCCAATTAATTATTCTGACTCTGAGGCAACTGTTTACGGTAAAGATGGTAGTGGTAACAACGCTATTGTTCAGGTAACCATACCTCCTGCACATATATCTAATCCTCTTCTAAAATTATATATCGGCTACCTTCAGTCACCATTGTTTTTGGGGTTACGCCCAAGTACTAGATACACCAAAGCAATTGAGTTTAGAAATTTTTATAAATATATTGCGGAAAACAAACAATATGAATCATCTGGTTTACCTTACAATATTGTTAATCTGTACTTTATCAAGTTAAAGGGAACGTCAGAAAGAACAAGTTTTTACAACGAAGAAATGATTTTAAGGGTGCCATTAAAACTCTTTAATAAGACGGTAGTGGACGGTTTCGATAAAGATAAATTTGCTCATGTATCCCTAGCAAATTACTTAGTATTTTTTCCGAACTTTCCTCCACCACATTCGCTTCCAAAAAAATCAATGGCTGAACTTTTTGGTCAAAAAAACACACCATACTCAGATACAGAATTGATGCAAAGTTTGCGCCTAGGTTGCTGCTTTCTACTAAATAAGCTTTCTGATATCAGAGAGAAGCTAATGTCGAATAAGCACGTTTTAAAACAAATAAACGCTTTAAAAACGGCTGAGTATGACAATAAACCGTTAATTTTGAACTCTCAATCAAACAACTTTACTGTGGATTACGCACCTCCTAAGCAAATAGATAACTTAAGTTGGGAAATCATTAAAAAAGCTAACCTCCAAATTTATGAGACTATTGTTAACAATGCAGATCCACTTACTCTTGAAATTTTTACATTTAGATCATTTCCTAAAGCGAAATTAAATTCACTTGAAGCAAAACTAACAACCTTGCAGTGGGTGCAAGAATTTAAGAACAATTTGCAAACTACAGCGTCAATTTACACGAAAAGAACTTATGGAAAAAATAGTTACTTATTACGAAGATTGGATAACATCACACCTAAATTTCTAATATGTCCATCAGATTTTGAAATATATTTAATCCAATGCTTGTTAGCATCTGAATCTATTCAGCGAGAAGGGCTAAATATTCATTTGCTGTCAGACTTTTCAATAAATATTGAATCTACGCAAATTCAATATAACAAAGGGAGACGAGATAAATCATCAGCAACCCCCATATATACTAGGCAGAACTTACCTTACCAATGTTACACACGATATATAGAACAACGGAAAGTAGCCAAAGAATATAGCTTCGCAGATAGCAATAAAACGCTTGATTATAGTACTGTTACAACTGCTAAAGGGCATATCGGATTTACAGCTAAAAGTCTACATCTGTTTGAATTACTCCTATCAAATGAGTCAGAGGTAACCCGTCAGTATAAAGATGAGCTTGGCTCAGAAGGAGATGCTTTTTTGTGGCTTATCAAACGTATGTGGCAGCACAATCAAATAGCCTACAACGAAACATTAACAAACAGCCGAAATAAAAAGAAATTGAATGACTTAACTGGTGCATCCAAAAGAGAAAGTAGAGTTATAGGCTTAACACCTGATGCCATAACTATGTCAAGAAAACGCATGGACGACACCGTTACAATTTCAAAAAAGGAAGGACCTGAAACTGCACGTAGCCAAAGCGAACCTGCGGTTCAAGCAGAACTTACCTCTCATTCACTTGCAACAAAACATAATGTTTATGGCAACAGAAGTAACTCAAAAGAAGCTATTGAATCCGAAAGAAATTTTGGTGCACAAGTTGGAGACCTAATGGTTGAAGATGCACTCAAAGTAGGCGAATATCTAAAAGATGTGAAAAAAATAAACCTAAGTGAAATCAAAGACCTTTTGGGTCTCACCTCAGGATATGAAGATATAGAGCAGTTACTAGAAAATGTGGATGCCGAGCTTTGGGGAGGCTTTCAACATAATGGTCAGGTAATTATTGTAATTAGTGAGGTTACAGCTATGTTATTAAAAGGGTATATAAACCACTTACATAATGAAATACCTCGACTGTTCTTAGACAGCCAACTTAAAGGTCAAGATGCTCAAAAAAAGCTAGCTTATCTTTCTACAATCTTTAACAGTTTTCCACCTGACATACAGCGAGAAGGTAAAAAACTGTTGGAAGAATTTGATATCCCTTTTCCTTCGCTAGTATGAGGTAATTAATATGGCTATTTTACAAACTAAACAACCTGTTAAATCAAAGTTGGAACAAAATCGTCTTATCAATTGCATAACTGATAAAACGTTTTCTATCTCAGATAGCAACAGCGGAGAAACCTTTTCGCTTGATGTTTCGTTCAAAGGAGCAAATTCAAGGTGGAGAAACTGGGGCAGAGAATACCTTATACAGTGGGCTAACGGTTATACCGACAGCAAACTTCAAACGTTAAGCGCGAGAAAATCTACGATTGAAATGAAGCGCAACCAAATAGCAAAACTCATAACTTGGGCAACCATTAATAAGCCCGATGCATCATTAGCGTCATGGTCAGAAGAAGACGTTTTCAATCTACTAAAAGATATTGTCTTTAATAATATCCAAACACCAGAACGAAAGCTTTTAGATTCATCTTTACAATTTATAGGAAAAGATACTTTGCTTAAAACAGCATGGCACATCTCTAATTCTGGCAATCTATATCGCAAGGGACTTCTTTCTGACGGATACCTAGGGCCTTCAAATTTTGAAAGCATTTTGTCTGAATTTGAACATGATCTGACATTATTAGAATGTGACTTCAAAGAATGGATAAAAGGCGGCAGTTATGACTCAGTTCCACTTGAGGTAGCTTCACTTCTTTTACTAGAGGCAATGAATACTATTCACTCTGATGAAGCAAAAGCAGTCAGAGCATACTTTAGCGTCCAAAGATCGGCCCTAAAACTTTTTCCTGAATCAGTATTTAAAAAAGGCAACACCATTTTTAATCAAGTTGTGTCTGGTAAGGCGGTCAATAAACAATTCATTCAAGCAGCTAAGAGGATTGAGAACTTCCTTGAAGCGGTACAAGCTCAATTTAAATCCCTAAAAGGAAGTAAAGATTTTGATCCAGTAGATTTCGTAATCAACCTAGGAGGCCACAAACAGCTAAATAACAAAGTTAAAGAAATTTATGACGCTTGTAAGATTATATTCTTCTGTCTTACTGGTATCCGAGTCCACGAAATGAAACAAACAGATTCACAGGACTATTATAAGGATGATGATGGCGTATGGCGGTTTAAAACTAAAGAAGATAAAACTCAACAGGGAACCAAACAATTAAGAGCAATAGGCGGACTTGCAGCCGAAGCTGCGGATATTTTATGTGATGTTAGCTATATAACGAAACATGATCGAAAAGATGGTCAGAGCACCTACCTTTTTGGATATTACACTGCAATGAAAACACATTTTGGAGCTGATGAAAAAAGAGTCGTTCATGATGGAGCAGGAGTCTCTAGAGAAAACTTTAGAGATAGATTAATTATATTTTTCAACAAAGTCGTGGATAAATTTGGAGACACAGTCTTGGATGAATACCGTGGAATATATCCACATGCATTTCGTCATTCGTTCGTTGATTTTGTGCTAAGGCGTTTTGATGGAAACATTCATGAAGCGATCAGAAATCACTTCCGACATTGTATCAATGGTGAATTTACAAATACTTATACTGACTCAAAAGCTCAAGATCAGATTGAATTTGCTGCACAACAGAAGTACATGGCAGAATTAGTATTCGAAATGGTAGGAGAACACTCTCAAGATTTTACAGGGCCGATAGCATTATTTATTCAAAGAGAAGTCTCTAAATTTGAGTTTGTAACTGAAGAGGATATAGGAGCATATATAAACGAACTTAAGACAGATTTACTACACGTAGTTCCTCATGAGTATGGCTACTGCCTAGTATTAAAAAGCCGACAACATCTTGCAAAGTGCTTAGATAAAAAAACAGGGATTGCAAAAGTACTTAACGGATGTTTTGAACTTTGTTCTGGCTGCCCTAATTCACTTCATAACAAAGCTAGTCATAAAGAAAATATTATTAGAAATGTCATCAGCCATGAGAGTTTTCTAGAAAAATTCCCAATAAAAAACACGCCTCAATCTGAAGTTAGTAAAAAAGTAGTCCAAAATGGCAATAAAATTTTAGCAGAGATGGAAAACTAAATGACTAGTAACATGCTTAACAAACTAAAAAAGATACATCAGTCAGAAAATTTGGAGAGTTACCCAAATTGGGTTTTGGATGGGCCACCAGTAACAAAAAAATTGTATGACGCTACTAATAAAATTTATCATGAGCTTTTAATAAAAATCCAATCTAAAGACATAAAAGGATTAGACTTTTATAACGGTCCAATTGTTAAATCACACATTGCTGAAACAGCCAATGTTTCACCCTCAAACATACGAGTAGACAGACAAGAAAAGTTATTTACCTATTTAAATGATAAAAATACCGAACTGTTAAAAATAATTAAAAAAGTAGAGCAGCCTAAAAAGAAGAAAAAACGAAAAAATAAAGCAGATCTAGAAAAAGAAAATCATATATTGAAAGCAAAGCTCAAACAATTGGAACAAGATAAATACTGTAATTTTTTCAAGCAGTTAATTGCAAATCAAACACTAAAAAAACAAAAAGATTTGGCATTACAAAATGAAAAGCTTCTCATTGACCAAGCTAATAATGAAGAAGTAATAAAAAACTTAAGAACTCAAGTTAGCCTTCTTTTTCAACAACTTAATAAAAGATCTGATGCTGATAATTAATGATTTTTTCGTAAAATTATAAAATTCAAATTATTGTCCTATAATGCAAAAGTGTTCTCTTTTACGTTTTTACGTGCAGCTTATTACCGAGGTAAATAATGACAGTTGATACAACCACTATGCTAGATCAAATAAAAAAGGCGCTTAATAGCAAAATTATTACAGATTCTGAGTTTTCTCATGAACTTATTAATGTTTTAGATGATGGTCGGCATCAAGTTAAGATCAACTGTTTTAATGAGTTTTTAAAAGAAGAGTTAAGTGTGATTATTAACGATGATTGCATTGCTTTATTGCCATTTGGCAATGCCCATGTCGCCAAAATAATGGCTAAAAATAATCGTGGAGAAAGTGTAAAGCTGTTTGGTTATTTTCCAGAAGAAAACTTACGAAGTGAAGATGAACTTAACTATATTGATGGTATCTGCAAAACACTCACCGCTGGTGCAACAGAGGAAACTTTTGGAGCTTACGACTAACTAAAAACTATCAAGCAAGACCAGAGTAAGATCATACCATGTATTTTATGAATGGAGATTATTCATCCCTACATACTCCGGTGCTAACAGCGTACGACCTCAGCTAAAAATCGCAGTTGTTTATTTCGATTAATCTAGACATCATATTTCTTTTGGGAAAGGATCATGCTGAAGTAAAAACTCAAGATTAGATCCACCCTTTTGATATGTTTTTAATTCAAATTTTTCTATCATAAGTCATCAAACAAAACGCGAGGGTCGGCTTATGAATACAATAGTTAAAAACTGGCACATTGTTTCTGTATTCGGTGGTGATGCATTGATAGGAAAAGTTTTATGGGGGATCTGTGTTGATGACATGACATACCGATTCGCAACTGACGATTACATTAGCACATCCAAAATAGTTGAAATTTTGCCTCAGAACCAGCTAATCAAAACGGCTAGTGGTAACCTTTATCAAGTTCTTGGTGAGGGTCAAAAAACTCATATGCAATTAAAAGACTTTGAACTTCTTCGCATCGGCTTTTCGCCAGAACAGATACAGGCGTTAAACAGATCATCGTCTCTTTTGGCCCATTAGCTTTGGCACCAAGCGGAATTTCATCAATCAACCACAACTAAGTTGGAGCTAATAATGCCGACAAACAATATTGATTTTCATAATGCTGAATGCTCGGCCTGCCATAAAAAGCATATCGATATTAAAACTGAGATAGTTGCACCGTCACTAGATAGACCAAACGCTATTCGCAAGAAAATTATTTTTCGATGCGAAGATCACATCGATTGCGATGTTGATGAAATTGAAAAGCTTGCGCTAGTCAAAAAGCGTTTTCAAAATCTAGACGAAAACGACCTTGTTGATGTAGAAACATTTTTTAATCAATTAGACTGTGAATAGATATAGTAGCGTCTTCCTGCTTTGCCATAAATCAAAGAAAGCGAAGCGCCAAACCCAAATGCTAGATAAAAGAGAACCAACACACGCTGGTTCCCATTTAAGTTTTTGCTTCCAATTGTAATATGACCAAAGTTGTTCAAATTTTTCAGAACCTAGATAATCGCTCCCAAATCTACAATATAAAACAAACCTATTTAAATTTTATTCACCCTTTTATTTGTCAAATTCGATTTCTTTACTAAAGTTATTTAACTTAATTAAGTTAAATAACTAATTTGGAGTCGTTTATGGGTAGAGTTGCTGAATATTCAGAAGAGCAAATCATAACTGCTGGCAATTACATTGAATCTATCGGTAAACATGTAACTGCATTTTCAATTCGTGAAAAGCTAGGCGGAGGCAGTCCTGAACGAATAAAAGGGGTTTGGGAGCAACACATTCAAAAACTACAAAATGAGTCTGCAACAAATTATGAAGAAGACAAAATAGAACTTCCTGCTGAAATACAAGACAGCTTAGACAAGAATCTAAAAACTTCAGCCAAGCAAATAGAGAGCATAGCCAAAGAGAGCTTTAAAGTGGCTATGGAGGTAGCCGAGAGCCGGGTTAAATCTGTGATTGAAAAACATGAAGGTAAAATTGCTGAATATGAGCTATCGGAAAAAGAAGCCTTTCAAGCACTCAATCAAAGCGACAATGAAATACAATCACTAGAATCTCAAATAGCCACATTAAAACAGCATAATAATCAGCTTGTTGCAAAAAACTCTAATTTGGCAGGCCAGTTAGAGTCACTAAAAGAACGCATAAAGCAGCTCGAATTAAAAGAGACCGATTATACCAAATTAGTCCACGAAAACGGTGAACTCAAAGGCCAGCTAAAAATATTAGCCCCAAATTAATAACTGTTCACCATAAAATGATATTTAAAAAGCCAGAGAAGAGTATGTAAGTGATAACATTGCTTAATCAACAAATTTTACAAAACCTTCAATTAGCAATAATAAGATATTGCTCAATAAATTTATCCATACCTAGTCGATTGCTCTTACTTATAACCTTCACTTTGCAAACTAGCTTTTCATCATGGCAAGTATTTTAAAGGATAGGAAATTACCGTTACTTCCTAACGGTAATTAGTAGTGTGAAATTATTTAATTTTTTATGATTATTTTCGTAAACGCAAATGTAACAACCAGTCTGATAAATCCAAAAAAAATATACACTTAACCCAACCACGTTCATTTTTATCATTACGCAGTGCTCATTGTGTATTATTTACTTTATAAATCAATAGTTTAATATAAGAACATAATTGTAAGGATAATAAGGTTGAAAGATGAAAGAAGACCAATTACATGTTGAATCCTTTGAAGAGCTGAATAGAGAACTCAGATCTTTTCCAGAGCCGGACTACTCACTACAAATGCCCAAAAATGCAAAAGGTTATGCCGTAATTGGCAACTGCAATAGAGCTAGAGAACAGCGTTTAATAAATGAAATAATAAATAAGATCTCACCTTTTAAAAAGGTTTTCATTGTCAACGAGCAGCCACTTCACGCTTCCCCTGAATTTATTGTAGAGCATTTTAGTAGCCCTATTGAACGAGTTATTACTTTAGACGAAATGACTCAGGTAACAGGTGGCATTATTAATTTGGATTGGACAGTACCTTCGAGTCTCAAAATACTGTTGATGCTTATCAATGCTATGTCTGATGAGTGCGTTGTTTTTTTCGCCACGGGAAGTCATGCAGAACAAGTAAAAGAACGAGTAAGTTTAGTAGCTCATCTTTGCGACAAAATAGTCATTTCATTAGACAAGCAAAACCCAAATTCATTTCGTGCAGGTTGGTTTCTCTCTCATGATCAAGTTATGCAACGAGCGAATTTCGCATTGTGGCAAAAAGTAAATTTGGAAGAAGGTTATCAATATAATTTAACTGTATTGTCCTCTGAACAAATGAGGCAATTGAATGTTGTCTGATCTCTGCTACTTTCAGCAACATGTAGTAGTGTGATTACCAAGGGATTATGTCGGTCTAATTACCGAGCGACTTTGTCGTAAA
>NZ_JASDDE010000028.1:0-51637 GCF_030407565.1 Pseudoalteromonas sp. APC 3694 | reverse complement strand
CTAATTCGCAAACGACTCTAAGTAGACAAGAATTGTAAAAGAGTCTCCGGCTATATATACTAACGGAGGTTTTTAACCAATTTGTATTTGGGTAAACTTTTTTTTACATAATAATTTTCATAAAAAGTGAACTTTATTAGTATCAATACGTTTATTTTGATAGTTCCACCAGAAACATTTGGTGGGTTTTAGAAAAACAAGTAGATGAGCCCCACTGCGGGCAAGATGGGCAAGTAACTGTGAAAAAGCAAAGACCTGTAAATCTAGATCTAACAACTATATCTATGCCGGCAACGGCTAAAGCTTCAATTTTTCACCGCGTCACCGGTGTTGCATTATTTTTTGCTTTAACGTTTGTCATTTGGGCTTGGTCAGAGTCTCTTTCTTCAGCTGAAGGTTTTGAATTCGTCAAGAGTCTGTTTAACGGATTCATTGCCAAATTTATAGCTTGGGGCACCCTTTCTGTATTGGGTTATCACCTTATCGGTGGTATCCGTCACATTATTATGGATATGGGGCATTGGGAAGAACTTGAATCAGGCAATACTAGCGCTAAAATTGCGATGGCACTTGGCGTTGTGTTTGCTGTATTGGCAGGGGTGTGGATATGGTCTTAAATCAAGCAACTCTTAAACGTGATGGCGTACAAGATTTTGTATCTTTACGCACAACGGCATTAATAATCAGCGCGTATGCAATCTTTATTATTGGCTATTTTTTAGCAATGCCAGAAGTCACATATGAAGCCTGGACAGGCCTATTCTCAAACCTAGCAATGAAAGGGGCAACGTTAATAACCCTAGTTTGCATTATGGTTCATACCCGTATCGGCCTTTGGCAGGTTCTTACCGACTATGTAAAGAACGCTAAATTGCGTGCTTTTTTAGGCTTTGTACTAAACCTAATGGCTGTTGCTTACGTAGCTGTGGGTTTAATCGTTTTATGGGGTGTTTAAGTGAAATATTCTGTTCGTGAATTTGACGCCGTAGTAATTGGTGCCGGTGGTGCAGGTATGCGCGCTGCTCTTGCTATTACTGAATCTGGCAAAACATGTGCGCTAATCTCTAAAGTTTTCCCGACACGCTCACACACTGTATCTGCTCAAGGCGGTATTACAGTCGCGTTAGGTAACTCGCATGAAGATAACTGGGAATGGCACATGTATGATACCGTTAAAGGTTCCGATTTTATCGGTGACCAAGACGCTATCGAATACATGTGTCAAACTGGCCCGGAAGCTATTACTGAATTAGAAAACATGGGCTTACCATTTTCGCGTTTTGAAAATGGCCGTGTTTACCAACGTCCTTTCGGTGGTCAATCGAAAAACTTTGGTGGTGAACAGGCTGCGCGTACTGCAGCAGCAGCTGACCGTACGGGCCATGCATTATTACACCTTCTTTATCAACAAAACGTTAAAAACAAAACCAATGTATTCTCAGAATGGTATGCACTTGATTTAGTTAAAAACGATAATGGCGATGTAGTAGGCTGTACAGCGATTGAAATTGAAACAGGTGAAATCACCTTCTTCAAATCAAAAGCAGTTGTGTTAGCGACAGGTGGTGCAGGTCGTATTTTCGCATCAACAACCAATGCTCACATTAACACCGGTGACGGTGTTGGTATGGCTGCACGTGCTGGTATTTCTATGCAAGACATGGAAATGTGGCAGTTCCACCCGACAGGTATAGCTGGCGCTGGTACGCTAGTAACTGAAGGTTGTCGTGGTGAAGGTGGTTATCTTTTAAATAAAGATGGCGAACGCTTCATGGAACGTTACGCACCAAATGCTAAAGATTTAGCGTCTCGTGACGTTGTTGCTCGTTCAATGATGACAGAAATTCGTGAAGGTCGTGGTTGTGATGGTCCTTGGGGTCCTCACCTTAAGTTGAAACTTGACCACTTAGGCGAAGAAACGCTTAACTTACGTCTTCCAGGTGTATGTGATCTTGCTAAAACATTTGCTCACGTTGATCCTGCAAAAGAACCGATTCCAGTTATCCCAACATGTCACTACATGATGGGTGGTGTGCCAACAAACGTTAATGGTCAAGTACTTAATATCGATGCTGCAGGCAACGAAAAAGTTGTACAAGGTTTATTTGCTGTTGGTGAGATTGCCTGTGTATCTGTACATGGTGCTAACCGCTTAGGTGGTAACTCATTACTCGATTTAGTTGTATTTGGCCGTGCAGCAGGTAACTTCTTAGGTAAATACCTAAATGATGTTGAAATTTCTAAAGCGGCTTCAGAGTCTGACCTAGAAGCGTCTCTTGCGCGCTTTAACCGTTGGGAAAACTCAACAGCTGGTCAAGGCGAAGACCCAGTTCAAATCAAGAAAGACCTACAACAATGTATGCAGCTTAACTTCTCGGTATTCCGTGAAGGTGACTCAATGGCTACAGGTCTTACTGAACTTAAAGAAATCCGTGAACGTTTACAGCACGCTCGTCTTGATGACAAATCATCAGACTTCAACACCATGCGTATTGAATGTTTAGAACTAGACAACTTAATGGAAACAGCTTACTCAACTGCAGTAGCTGCAAACTTCCGTACTGAAAGCCGTGGCGCACACTCTCGCTTTGACTTCCCAGATCGTGATGACGAAAACTGGTTATGTCACTCAGTATTTAATCCGGTAACGGATGAAATGAGCAAGCGTAAAGTAAACTACGAGCCTAAAACACGTGAAGCTTTCCCACCTAAAGCACGTACCTACTAGGAGCGAGACGATGGCACAAGTACAATTTTCAGTTTATCGTTACAATCCGGATGTTGATAACGCACCTCGTATGCAAGATTACACTTTGCAAACTGAGGAAGGTCAAGACATGATGGTATTGGATGCACTTTTACTATTAAAAGAGCAAGATCCTACACTATCGTTTCGTCGTTCATGCCGTGAAGGTGTGTGTGGTTCAGACGGCGTAAACATGAATGGTAAGAACGGTTTAGCATGTATTACTCCTTTATCTACGCTGCAAAAAAATGGCAAAGGTAAAATCGTAGTTCGTCCATTACCTGGACTTCCTGTTGTTCGTGACCTTGTTATTGACATGAGTCAGTTCTACACTCAATACGAAAAAGTAAAACCGTATCTAATTAATGATGAGCCTGCTGCAGGTGAACGTCTTCAATCTATCGAAGAACGTGATAAATTAGACGGGCTTTACGAGTGTATTTTATGTGCATGTTGTTCTACATCGTGTCCTTCTTTCTGGTGGAATCCAGATAAGTTTATAGGTCCAGCAGGCCTTCTTCATGCTTACCGTTTCTTAGCTGATAGCCGAGACACAGCAACAGAAGAGCGTTTAGCTGACTTAGACGATGCATTCAGTGTGTTCCGTTGCCACAGTATCATGAACTGTGTTAGCGTTTGTCCTAAGGGTCTTAATCCGACCAAAGCAATTGGACAAATAAAATCTATGTTATTAAACCGCTCGGTTTAATTTCTAGTAGAGGAAAGATGGCTAATATTTATTAGCCATCTTGTTATATAACTATTAATTTCTGCGCTAAAAAAAAGGGCTTATAAATGCACGAAGGTGTGATGAAGGCATGGCTAGAATCTTCACATTTAAACGGCGGTAACGTTGCTTATGTTGAAGAGCTTTATGAAGCGTATTTAGACGATGCGACTTCGGTGCCAGAAGAATGGCGAGAAGTGTTCGAACAATTACCAAAAGTTGATGGTGTGGATGTTGAAGTAAAACATTCAGAAGTTCGTTCACAATTTGCGGCGCTTGCTAAAAACAAGCATAGAGAAGTAGTGGTAGCAGAGGGCAGTGGTGGCGACCTTAAACAGGTTAAAGTACTGCAACTTATTAATGCTTTCCGTTTTCGGGGACACCAAAATGCAAACCTAGATCCACTAGGTATTTGGCAACGAGAACGTGTACGAGATTTAGAGCTAGAATACCACGACTTATCAAATGCTGACTTTGACCGCGAATTTAACGTAGGATCGTTTGCCGTAGGCCGCGATACTATGCCTTTAGGTGAGTTATACCAAGCACTAAAAACTACTTATTGTGGTTCTATTGGCGCAGAGTATATGCACATCACATCAACAGAAGAAAAACGTTGGTTACAACAGCGTTTAGAGTCTGTTCAGTCTAGGCCAAAATTCGATAAAAATGAAAAGCTACGTATCCTTAAAGGATTGACAGCGGCTGATGGTCTTGAAAAATATTTAGGGGCTAAGTTCCCGGGTGCTAAGCGTTTCTCACTTGAAGGTGGCGATGCGTTAGTGCCTATGCTTAAAGAGCTTATACACCGCGCGGGTGAAAGTGGCCAAAAAGAAGCCGTAATCGGCATGGCTCACCGCGGACGCTTGAACGTACTTGTGAATGTACTTGGTAAAAATCCATCAGAATTATTTGATGAATTTGCTGGTAAACACAAAGATACTTTAAGCTCTGGTGATGTTAAGTATCACATGGGTTACTCTTCAGATTTCGCGACCAAAGGTGGCAATGTGCATATGGCACTTGCGTTTAACCCATCGCACTTAGAAATCGTTAATCCAGTGGTTATGGGGTCTGTGCGCGCACGTCTTGATCGTCTAAACGACAAAACTGGCAGCAAAGCACTTCCAATCACTATCCACGGCGACTCAGCAATTGCAGGTCAGGGTGTTGTTCAAGAAACGTTTAACTTATCGCAAACTAATGCATTTAGTTGTGGCGGTAGTATCCGTATTGTTGTTAATAACCAAGTTGGTTTTACAACAAGTAAAAAAGACGATGTACGCTCAACTGATTACTGTACTGATATCGCAAAAATGGTTCAATCGCCAATTTTCCACGTAAACTCTGACGATCCTGAAGCGGTTGCTTTTGTAACGCAACTCGCGCTTGATTTTAGAAATCAGTTTAAACGTGACGTTGTGATTGACCTTGTTTGTTACCGTCGCCATGGTCATAACGAAGCTGATGAGCCTAACGCTACACAGCCAATTATGTACCAAAAAATTAAAAAACACCCAGTACCTCGCTTAATCTACGCGGATCAGCTGATTTCTGAAGGTTCTTTCACAGAAGATGAAGTGAAAGCGCTTGCTGATGATTACCGTAATGGTTTAGACGATGGCAACTGTGTTGTTGAAGAAATACAGCCAGAAACATCACACTCTTCAGATTGGGCTAAGTATGTAGGCCATGAATGGAGTGTTGATTACGATGCTAGCGTTTCGGTAGAAAAGCTTAAAGAACTTGGTAACTTAGTTGCAAGTTACCCAGAAGAGTACAAAGCACAATCTCGTGTTAAAAAAATATACGATGATCGTAAAGCAATGGCTGCTGGCGAAAAACCACTTGATTGGGGTATGGCAGAAACTTTAGCGTATGCAACTATTGCAGCTGAAGGTACTGATATTCGTCTAACTGGACAAGATTCAGGCCGTGGTACCTTCTTCCACCGTCATGCGGTTGTTCATAGTCAAAAAGATGGTGCAATGTATTTACCATTACAGAACCTTAGTGAAGATCAAGGTACGTTTGAAGTTTTTGATTCGGTACTGTCTGAAGAAGCGGTATTAGCATTTGAATATGGTTATGCAACTGCAGAGCCGACTTCATTAGTATTGTGGGAAGCACAATTTGGTGATTTCGCTAATGGTGCACAGGTGGTATTTGACCAGTTCTTAAGTTCAGGTGAACAAAAGTGGGGTCGTCTATGTGGCCTAACGTGTTTATTGCCGCATGGTTATGAAGGCCAAGGTCCTGAGCACAGCTCGGCTCGTCTAGAACGCTTTTTACAGCTTTGTGCTGATCACAATATGCAAGTGTGTGTACCATCAACACCGGCTCAAGTGTACGCAATGCTACGTCGTCAATCAGTTAGACCACTGCGTCGTCCATTGATTGTAATGACACCGAAATCGTTATTACGTCATCCATTAGCAACATCGACACTTGAAGAGTTATCTGAAGGTGTGTTCCACAATATCATTGATGAGATTGATGAGATTGATGCTAAGAAAGTAGAACGTGTTGTATTTTGTAGCGGCAAAGTTTACTACGAACTATTACAAGAGCGTCGTAAACTTGAGCAAGACAATATTGCAATTGTTCGTGTTGAACAGCTTTATCCGTTCCCACATGCCGAAATGAAAGCAATTATTGAACGCTACCAGCACGTTACTGATTTTGTGTGGTGTCAGGAAGAGCCGCAAAACCAAGGCGCTTGGTACTGCTCACAACATCACTTTGTTGATGCAATTCCTCAAGGTGCAAAATTGAAATATGCTGGTCGTAAAGCCTCAGCATCACCTGCATGTGGTTATATGTCAGTACATACTAAAGAACAACAAGCGCTCGTTGCCGACGCGCTTACTATAGAAAAGAAAGGATAAGCAATGAGCACAGAAATTAAAGTTCCTGTTCTTCCTGAGTCGGTTGCAGATGCTTCCGTTGCTACATGGCATGTAAGTGTTGGCGACAAAGTAAGCCGTGACCAAAACTTAGTAGATATTGAAACAGACAAAGTGGTTTTAGAAGTGGTTGCACAAAATGACGGTGTAATCACTGAAATTTCACAAGAAGAAGGTGCTACGGTACTTGGTGACCAAGTGATCGGTTTAATTGGTGATGCGCAAGAAGCATCACCAAGTAAAGAGCCAAAAGAAGATGGCTCAGCATCAGAAAAATCAGAAGACGCGCCGGCGGCGCAATCAGCACCAGCATCAGAAGGTAAAGAAGTGGATATTAAAGTACCTGTACTTCCAGAATCAGTTGCAGATGCAACAATTGCTACTTGGCATGTTCAACCAGGTGACGCGGTAACACGCGACCAAAACTTGGTAGATATCGAAACAGACAAAGTTGTACTTGAAGTGGTTGCCCAAGAAGACGGCGTTATGGGTGAAATCATCCATGACGAAGGCGACACTGTTCTTGGTGAGCAAGTAATTGGTAAAGTAAAAGCAGGCGCTGCACCCGCTAAATCTGACGCTAAAGCGGACGCACCAGCAGCCAAAGAAGAAAGCTCAAGTGAGGGTTCAGATGTGTTAACGCCATCAGTTCGTCGTTTAATTGCTGAGAAAGGCCTTGATGCATCAAAAATCAAAGGTTCAGGCAAAAATGGTCGTGTGACTAAAGAAGATGTTGATCAATTCTTAAAATCACCTGCACCAGCGGCAAAATCAGAAGCAGCGCCAGCAGCACCTATGGGTGACCGTACACAAAAACGTGTGCCTATGACACGTTTACGTAAAACAATTGCGAATCGTCTTCTTGAAGCGAAAAACTCTACTGCAATGTTAACTACATTTAACGAAGTTAACATGAAGCCAATCATGGATCTTCGTAAGCAGTACCAAGAAGTATTTGAAAAGCGCCACGGTATCCGTTTAGGTTTCATGTCTTTCTACGTGAAAGCAGTGACTGAAGCGTTAAAGCGTTTCCCAGATGTAAATGCATCAATTGATGGCGATGATATTGTTTACCACAACTATTTCGACATCAGCATTGCTGTTTCTACACCTCGTGGCTTAGTAACACCTGTACTTAAAGACTGTGACAAGCTATCTGTTGCAGAAATCGAAAAGGGTATTCGTGAGCTAGCGCTTAAAGGCCGTGATGGCAAGCTAACACTTGACGACATGACTGGCGGTAATTTCACTATTACTAACGGTGGTGTATTCGGCTCATTACTATCAACACCAATCATTAACTTACCGCAGTCTTCAATCTTAGGTATGCACAAAATCCAAGATCGTCCAATGGCTGTTAATGGTAAAGTTGAAATCTTACCTATGATGTATTTAGCGTTATCTTACGATCATCGCCAAATCGATGGTAAAGAATCAGTTGGTTTCTTAGTAACAATTAAAGAGTTACTTGAAGATCCAACACGTTTACTGCTAGATGTTTAATTAAGTAGTATGAAATATAAGCTGTGAGTTAAAATCACAGCTTTTTTTTTGCGCCTAAGGTCATACTGGGGTTTTCATGTAGCGCCATGAGATCTATACTAGGCACGCAATTTGGGATAGTTGTTTATTTGCATAAATATTCAGCTCTTTTAATATAAAAAATTGGATAAAGCATCATGAATTTGCATGAGTATCAGGCAAAACAACTTTTTGCCGAATATGGTTTACCAGTTTCTCAAGGTTTCGCTTGCGATACACCTGAAGAAGCTGCAGCAGCTGCTGAAAAAATTGGCGGCGATATGTGGGTTGTTAAAACTCAGGTTCACGCAGGTGGACGTGGTAAAGCTGGCGGTGTAAAGCTAGTTAAAACTATCGACGAAGTTAAAGCGTTTGCAGCTAACTGGTTAGGTAAAAACCTAGTTACTTACCAAACAGACGAGAAAGGCCAGCCAGTTGCTAAAATTTTAGTAGAAAGCTGTACAGATATCGCAAACGAACTGTACCTAGGTGCTGTTGTTGACCGTGCTTCTCGTAAAGTTGTGTTCATGGCGTCTACTGAAGGCGGCGTTGAAATTGAAACTGTTGCGGAAGAAACACCAGAACTTATCCACAAAGCTGAGATTGATCCTTTAGTAGGTCCTCAAGCTTACCAAGCTCGTGAGCTTGGTTTTAAATTGGGTCTTAACCCAACACAAATGAAACAGTTCGTTAAGATCTTTATGGGTCTTGGCAACATGTTCAACGATTTCGATTTCGCATTACTTGAAATCAACCCACTAGTAATCACAGATGAAGGTAACCTTCACTGTCTAGATGGTAAAATTGGTATCGATGGTAATGCACTTTACCGTCAACCTAAAATCCGTGAAATGCACGATCCATCTCAAGAAGATGCACGTGAAGCTCACGCAGCAAGCTTCGAGCTTAACTACGTAGCCCTAGATGGTAACGTAGGTTGTATGGTTAACGGTGCAGGCCTAGCAATGGGTACTATGGATATCGTAAACCTACACGGTGGCAAGCCAGCTAACTTCCTAGATGTTGGTGGCGGCGCGACTAAAGAACGTGTTTCTGAAGCATTCAAAATCATCCTTTCAGATGACAACGTTAAAGCTGTTTTAGTTAACATCTTCGGCGGAATCGTTCGTTGTGACATGATTGCTGAAGGCATCATTGGCGCAGTTAAAGAAGTAGGTGTAACAGTTCCAGTAGTTGTACGTTTAGAAGGTACTAATGCTGAATTAGGCCGTGAAGTACTTGCTAAGTCTGATCTTAACATCATCGCTGCTGAATCATTAACAGACGCGGCTGAAAAAGTTGTTGCTGCTGCGGAGGGCAAATAATGTCTGTATTAATCAATAAAGATACAAAAGTTATCTGTCAAGGTTTCACTGGTGGTCAAGGTACTTTCCACTCAGAGCAAGCGCTTGAGTACGGTACACAAATGGTTGGTGGTGTAAGCCCAGGTAAAGGCGGTCAAACGCACCTTGGTCTTCCAGTATTTAACACAGTACGTGACGCTGTAGAAGCAACAGGTGCAACTGCATCTGTGATTTACGTACCAGCACCTTTCTGTAAAGATGCAATCTTAGAAGCTATCGATGCGGGCATCGAGCTGATTGTTTGTATCACTGAAGGTATTCCTACACTTGATATGGTTGACGTTAAAGTTAAACTAGATCAAACAGGTACTCGTATGATCGGTCCAAACTGTCCAGGTGTTATCACTCCTGGTGAGACTAAGATTGGTATCATGCCTGGTCACATCCACAAGCCTGGTAAAGTAGGTATTGTTTCTCGTTCTGGTACGTTAACGTACGAAGCAGTTAAGCAAACTACAGATGCTGGTTTTGGTCAGTCTTCTTGTGTTGGTATTGGTGGCGACCCAATCCCAGGTACTAACTTTATCGACGTTTTAGAAATGTTCGAAAAAGACGACCAAACTGAAGCAATCGTAATGATTGGTGAAATTGGTGGTACTGCAGAAGAAGAAGCTGCAGAGTACATCAAAGCTAACGTAACTAAACCTGTTGTTTCTTACATTGCTGGTGTTACTGCACCAGAAGGTAAGCGTATGGGTCACGCTGGCGCAATCATCGCAGGCGGTAAAGGTACTGCTGATGAGAAATTTGCTGCATTAGAAGCTGCGGGCGTAAAAACTGTACGTTCACTGGCTGATATCGGTAAAGCACTTAAAGAAAAAACAGGCTGGTAATCAGCGTTTATTCTTTAAAAAAGGCTCGCAATTGCGAGCCTTTTTGTTATCTATGACTAGAGCGTATTACCCTTAATCTTAAAACGGGTAACTAATATGCTGAAAAAATCGCAGAGATAAATCTTGGCGCTGCTTATTAATAGCTAATTCATCACAGAATGCATGAACGGTTTTCTCTACTTGGTTCATAAAGCGACCATAGCCAATCTCATGTTTGTTATGTGCGGCGGCAACAAGCACAAAATGTAGCGTCTCTACGAGTTTATTTTCATCAAAAAATACTTTTATTTGCGGCGCTGAATCTTCTATATCAAAACTAATTTTTTGTAACTCACCATTTCCCTCATTTCTATCTACTTCACTATTACGAATTATTGGCATTGCCCCATTGGCAACTATCGCTGCATGGGTGAGTTTATTATCCTCACAAAGTTGACTAAATAACTGCGAAAAGTGGCTATAAAACGGCTTAAAAGTTTGGCTATTAATTTGTGTTTGAAATTGCGTCTTAATATTACGTGACACGGGAATAGAGAAGGTGACGTAAGTCATTTCAGCATGGCTACTGGGTATTGCGCATTGTCTGGATTGATAACGAGGGTACAAACTTCTTAGTTTATAACCATAGCTTTCTTTATTACCTTTTTCTTTAGCGAATAAGTCATAGGTTAAATGTTGATGATCGCGCAGTTTAAAGCTTGGCTGGTCTAAAAATAACTGATCTTGTAAATGACTCAATACTTTTTGTACATTTGTATGAAACTGCGCTGAGTGGGCACGTATATCTTCGCCAGTAGCTAAAAACAATAGGCGTATTTTTTTACTTTGCTGATTTTCTGTGTGATGAAGTTTATGCGCTTCATGGTAACGAGGGTTATAAAAAAACAACATTTGCTTATCGGTTTCAAGTTGGTAAGACTCATCATGAAATCTCACCACGGGGAGTTTATCATTTGCGAGTAAATGGACATTATGCAGTTCATATTCATCACATGATGCAAATAACTGACGCGCAATTCGTTCATAGCAAGCATTAATATTACTGAAGTTTTTATAAAAATCTTCATTAGGTGTAATTTCAGCTAATAAATAATGATTTGCACGTGCATTACTTGGAATATATATGCGGTGTTGATTTAATGAGGCCATCTTCGTTCCTTTAAGTTGGGGTTATTCGTTTACTATAAATCGCTTTAATGACTTTAATATTGCGCTAAAACAAATTTTGCTCATAAACTATCCCTTATCTAACAAACTTTGGTAATAACTGCATAAACCCGCATCTATTACTGTATGTTAAGGTTGGTTTTTGTAATAATGCAGTAGTTTTGTTATCACGCAATATACAGAGGTTTATAATCCTATGGCGGAAATCGAGAATCGCCCAAATAACTTTATTAGAACCCGAATTGATGAAGATTTAGCAAGTGGAAAACATGCCACAACGCATACCCGTTTTCCACCTGAACCTAATGGCTTTTTACATATTGGCCATGCAAAATCAATTTGCCTAAATTTTGGTATCGCCAAAGACTATAACGGTTTATGTAACCTTCGTTTTGACGATACAAACCCAGAAAAAGAAGATATTAACTACGTTAATTCAATTAAAGAAGACGTACAGTGGTTAGGGTTTAATTGGGATGGTGAGATTAAGTATTCGTCAAACTATTTTGATCTACTTTATGGTTATGCGGTAGAGCTTATTAATAAAGGCTTAGCGTATGTTTGTTTTTTAACTGCAGATCAAGCTCGCGAATACCGTGGTACATTAAAAGAGCCTGGTAAAAACAGCCCATACCGCGAAACATCACCTGAAGAAAACCTCGCATTATTTGAAAAAATGCGTAAAGGTGAATTTAAAGAAGGTGAATGTGTCCTTCGCGCTAAAATAGATATGGCCAGCTCATTTATGGTGCTGCGCGATCCAATTATATACCGTATACGTTTTGCTAATCATCATCAAACAGCGGATAAGTGGTGCATTTACCCAATGTACGACTTCACGCATTGTATTTCTGATGCACTTGAAGGCATTACTCATTCATTATGTACGCTAGAGTTCCAAGATAACCGTCGTTTATATGACTGGGTATTGGATAACATCAGCCTTGAATGTCACCCGCAACAAATTGAGTTTTCACGTTTAAACCTTGAATACACAATTATGTCAAAGCGTAAGCTTAATGACTTAGTGGTTAATAAGCACGTAGAAGGGTGGGATGATCCGCGTATGCCAACCATTGCGGGTCTGCGTCGTCGAGGTTATACACCGGCATCTGTTCGTGAATTTTGTCAGCGTATCGGTATTACCAAGCAGGAAAATATGGTTGAAATGGGCATGCTTGAAGCGTGTATCCGTGATGACTTAAACGAAAATGCTCCGCGTGCAATGGCTGTACTTGATCCAGTGAAAATTGTGATTGAGAATTATGAAGCCGATAAAGTAGAAACGCTTTCTGTGGCTAATCACCCAAATAAAGAAGAAATGGGTCGCCGTGAAGTGCCTTTCACGCGTGAAATTTTTATCGAACGCGAAGATTTCCGTGAAGAAGCGAACAATAAGTTTAAACGTTTAGTGCTTGATAAAGAAGTACGCTTACGTGGTGCTTATGTGATTAAGGCAGAGCGTGTTGAAAAAGATGATAACGGTGAAATTACCACTATTTACTGTACTTACGATCCTGAAACATTGGGTAAGAATCCAAGCGATGGTCGTAAAGTAAAAGGGGTTATTCATTGGGTATCTGCGTCTGAGTCAGTGACAGCTGAAGTACGTTTATATGACCGTTTATTCAGTGTGCCTAACCCTGCAGCCGCAGAGGACTTTGAAAGCACGTTAAACCCAGACTCATTAGTGGTTATTTCTAATGCTAAACTTGAACCTTCATTGGCTAATTCTGTACCTGCACAAGGTTTTCAGTTTGAGCGTACCGGTTATTTCTCACGTGATACTAAATCAGAAAACGTGGTATTTAACCAAACGGTTGGCTTACGTGATTCGTGGGCTAAAATAGAGCACAAATAATACTGCTCTATTTTTTAGTTATAAAAAAACCTGCTTAATCGCAGGTTTTTTTTATTAAACTAAATAGGCTTTTAACTATTGCTTTGCGCAAATGCTTTACACGCGTCTTTATCTTCACATTCGCCATATAGGTAAAGAGAGTGATTGGTCAGCTTAATACCGTTTTCTTCAGCTATTTCGAGTTGACGACGTTCAATTAAATCATCTTCAAACTCAACAACCTTGCCACATTTTAAACACACTAAGTGGTCATGGTGAGTGCTGCCAGAAAGTTCAAATACTGACTTACCGCCTTCAAAGTGGTGACGGCTTACAATTCCTGCATCATCAAATTGGTTTAAAACACGGTAAACAGTCGCAAGACCAATTTCTTCGCCTAGATCTAATAAAACCTTGTAAACATCTTCAGCGCTTATGTGTTGGTTATCTGGAGATTGAAGAATCTCTAAAATTTTAATACGCGGTAAAGTTACCTTTAGCCCGGCTTTTTTAAGTTCCAAGTTATGATCAGTCATTAAATCTGTCTCAATTTTATTTAGTTATACTAGACATCTTGCAAGATGTACTCGTCACAATAACAGTTAGGATAACGTGCCTTAGCAGGAAGTGCAAAGAACAATTGATCTATATCAATATTAACGCGGAAAATGCTAACTGTTTGATAATATTTTAAACAGTTAGCATTTAAAAAGGGGGGATTAATCTGCTAACTCACTTAAGCACATTTCATCATATACCTGAGCACACCACTGCTTAACACGCTGCTCAGTCAATTCTGGCTGACGGTCTTCATCAATACCTAAACCAACAAAATGTTTGTCATCAGCCATGCCTTTTGATGCTTCAAAATCATAACTGTCTGTTGGCCAATGGCCAACAACAATAGCACCACGCTCTGTTACGATATCGTTGATCATGCCCATAGCATCTAAGAAGTATTCTGCATAGTCTTCTTGGTCGCCACAGCCAAAAATAGCCACTAGTTTACCTTCAAAGCTTACTTCTTCAAGCTCAGGAAAGAAATCATCCCAATCACATTGCGCTTCACCATAATACCAAGTTGGAATACCGAATAAGATCAGATCAAACTCAGCAATCTCTTCTTTAGAGCTTTTTGCAATGTCATGCACAGCAACGAGCTTTTTACCCAATTCTTTTTGGATCATTTTTGCTACGTGTTCTGTGTTACCTGTGTCACTTCCGAAAAAAATGCCTACACTTGCCATGGATTTAAACCTTTTATCTATCAATAGCCAATCTTTCTTGTAAAATTGTTTCGATCAACGCACTGCGGCTAATATTTTGTGCATCTGCCATATCACTCAGAGCCTGATAAAGCTGTGACGAAACTTTAAATTCAACACGCTTTAAACCACGTGCCTTATCTCTTTTTATTTGATTACGTTTATTAACCTTTAACTGTATATCCCGAGGAAGGGGATTAGTTTTAGGTCTACCTGGACGTTTCTCGTATTCAAATAAATCAAGCGTTGTTCTATCTGTTTCTGACTTGGCCATGCTTAACCTACACCCGCACCTTGCCAAAATACCTGAATAAGTCCTTTGGCAATAAAGCCAGAGCAACCTAAAAAGAGTACCAGCCACACAATATAACGACCAAATTTAGGCACATTGCCGCTTTTCAGTACGTCTTTAATTGCCAAGCCGATAAAAATAAAAATACCTGCTAAGCCAAAATACAACCCTAAGGTATCAAATTCGTTAATAAACTGACTGACCATCGACGTATAACCTTTAAATTAAACGGCGCGTACTATAGCACATAAATCTTTAATTATTTAGTGTGATAAATCAAAAACACGCCATAAAAATAACATTAAACTGCAGTTAAAAAATCATTGATTGCTTTGTTTACAGCCTGTGGTTTTTGGGCATGTAACCAATGACCCGCACCATGAATGATTTTTGCACTGACGTTTTTAAACAGCGCATTAATCGCTTCGCGATGCTCGGTTAAAATGTAGTCAGAGTCATTACCTTTAATAAATAGAGTTTCGCACAAACAAGAATTATTTGCATTAATGTTTGCAGTAATAGTTGAATATTTATCATCGAGCACAGGTAAATTAAAGCGCCAAACAAAGTGCCCATCATCATTTTTATATAAGCTTTTTAATAAAAACTGACGTACACCTAACTCCTCTATATACGGTTGCATTATTAAACCAGCTTGCTTTCTATCACTAATATCTGCATTTTTTACTGCATTTAAAGCCTCAAGTATTTGGGTATGGCGCGCAGGGTAGCTCACAGGCGCAATATCAAGAACCACTAGTTTATCGACTAAATCAGTATGGCTCAGTGCTATTTGCATCGCCACTTTGCCGCCCATAGAGTGCCCAACCAGATGCGCTTTTTGTATGTTTAATGCCGTCATTAATTCAACAACATCATTAGCCATTGCAGTATAATCCATTTCATCGCTGTGGGGCGAAAGGCCATGATTACGTAAATCAACATTGGTTACGCAAAAATGCTCGCTTAATGGCTTTGCAATCACATTAAGGTTTTCTAAAGAGCCAAACAGTCCATGGATCAAAATAACATTTGGACCTTGACCAATTTGTTTGTAATTTAATTGCATAGACGTCTCCTTCAATTTTGCGCATAGTTTGCCGAGCATTACCCTAAAAAGCAAAAAATACAGGTATTATTTGTATGTTGGACTCAAAAATACCTAGCTTCCTGATTATTTAGTAATTATTAATTACTACTATGTTTAGAGTCGCGTGGGTTGTAACTCGCATTTCTAACTGGACTGGGTATATACCCAAACCATCACAAGATACAGAATTCAGCGTTTCACCGGGGCTTAATATCAAGGCGTTAGTTTGCAACAATGGTGATCCCTTTTAAAAATTAACAACGATGAGAGTAAGTTCCTGTGAAACGCCCAGAGGGTTGGTTTAAAAGCGATTTATACTGCGTTATTGGTTTTAGCAATAGAACGACTATTGTTTGCAATCAATGCCTTGCCTAAATCGCTTTTAATTCCAACGACGCTCGCATCTTGAGGTGATTTGGGTATAATCATATCGAAAGAAAAATGTGACCCGTAATGACAGGAAGAACATGAAACAAATCGACATAGACGACGAGTTATATCAGTACATTGCAAGCAATACACAGAGTATTGGTGAGAGTGCATCCACTATTTTACGTCGTTTATTAAATCTCAACGGCGAAAAAATTACCACCACTAAACTAGACACTGATCATAAAAATGAAACCGTTAGTGTGTCTAATTCATCACTTGAACAACCTATAGCAGACGTTGAACAGCCAACCCAAGTGGCAAAACCGCCGGTAAATGAAAAAAATGCAAACGTATTTAATATTTTAAATAAAGAAGAATTGGCGATGCAAAAAGGCGTTGTAGGTCGTTTCTTATTTATTTTAAGTGCATTTTATCGAACACATAAAACAGACTTCTCTGCGGTGCTAGATATTAAAGGTCGAGATCGTGTTTACTTCGCGACCAGTAAAGAAGACTTAGTGAATAGCGGTAGTAGTATGAACCCTAAAAACATCACCGACAGTGAATATTGGGTGATGACAAATTCAAATACTACTCGTAAAAAAATGATGCTGCATGAAGTTGCACTTAGCTTAGGCTATAGCAATGAGCAAGCTGAAAAAATTCGTGATTATCTTTAAGGAAAGACCATGGCAATTCATTCTGGCGCAGGTAAAACTGCACCACAATCGGCTTTAGTGAATGTACCAAAGTTAGTGTCTGCGTATTATTTAAATGAGCCTGACTTAGAGCAAAACCCCGAGCATTGTGTTGCATTTGGCACCTCAGGGCATCGAGGCTGTGCCTACGATGTAAAATTTAACGAATCACACATATTATCAATTACCCAAGCTATTTGTGATTACAGAAAACAGAACGATATATTTGGTCCGTTATTTTTAGGTAAAGATACCCACGCACTGAGCGAGGCGGCCTTTAACTCAGCAATTGAAGTGTTGGTTGCTAATGAAGTGCAAGTGATCACCCAAGAAAATGGTGACTTTACTCCAACGCCAGTTATTAGCCATGCTATTGTTAGTTATAATAAAAATCATCCTAATGAGCTTGCCGATGGCATTGTAGTGACTCCATCTCATAATCCACCAGAAGATGGCGGTTTTAAATATAACCCACCCAATGGCGGTCCTGCAGATACAGACGTTACAAAATGGATTGAAGACAGAGCCAATCAATTATTATTAGAAGACTTAGTTGAAGTAGAGCTGTTTCCTTTTGCTAAAGCTTCACGTTCTGGTTTTATTCGCTACGAAGATTTAATGACGCCTTATATTGATGATTTAAAAAACATTATTAATTTAAAAGCGATTAGCGATGCAGGCATCAAGATTGGTATTGATCCATTAGGTGGCTCAGGCATTAACTTTTGGCCAGTGATTGCGCAAAAATATAATTTAGATTTAACGGTCGTTAATGACAGTGTTGATCCGCGTTTTGCATTTATGCCACTTGATAAAGATGGCAAAATTCGTATGGATTGCTCATCACCTTATTCAATGGCGAATTTAATTGCCCTTAAAGATGATTTTGATCTATCGATTGGTAATGACCCTGATTATGACCGTCACGGCATAGTAACACCAGATGGGTTAATGAATCCCAATCACTTTTTAGCTGTAGCGATTGACTATTTACTAACGCATCGTGATTGGGATGCCAGTGTTGAAATCGGTAAAACGCTGGTTTCTAGCTCAATGATTGACAAAGTGACTGAGCGCAACAAGCGTAAAGTAAAAGAAGTACCCGTTGGCTTTAAATGGTTTGTTGAGGGGTTAAACAAAGGCAAATTGGCCTTTGGTGGTGAAGAAAGCGCTGGAGCGGCTTTCTTACGTTTTGATGGCACGGTTTGGTGTACAGATAAAGATGGCTTTATCATGGGCTTACTCGCCGCTGAAATTCTTGCAGTTACAGGTAAAACACCGTCTGCGCTGTATAAAGAACTAGAGCAAGAATTTGGTGCGCCACTTTATAAACGCCTAGATGCGCCAGCAACGCCTGAGCAAAAGTCGCGATTAAAAGCACTCAGTGCTGATGACGTAAAAGCAGATACCTTAGCGGGTGAGCCTATTTTACATAAGCTAACTCATGCGCCAGGTAATAATGCAGCTATTGGTGGTCTAAAAGTGGTAACTGAAAGCGGCTGGTTTGCGGCGCGTCCGTCAGGTACAGAAGATATTTATAAAATTTACTTAGAATCATTTAAAGGCGAAGAGCACTTAGCCTTATTAGAAAAAGAAGCGAAAAAACTGGTTGATTCAGTGATTAGCTAATATGCAATTACAACTAAAAACGGCTGATTTTATCAGCCGTTTTTGTATCTATAATTTAAAATAAAAGGGCTTTTATCGTTATGTCAGCCACTGCAGAATATATTAATCAATTAAAACAAGATGGTGATTTTTTAACGCTTTCGCGTAACCATGAATGGCATTTAGAGGCAGGTCAATTTAAGCTTAATAACAATACTCAGGTTACCATACACGATACCGGAGTGATTGAGTTTGAACCAGATTGTATAACGTCAAAAAATGTGGTGCTATCCAGTGCCATTCATGGCAATGAGACAGCCCCCATTGAAATTTGCGATGAACTGATTAAACACATTATTAGTGGGCAACTTGAATTACAACAGCGTGTTTTATTTATTTTTGGTAATCCTCAGTCAATTAATATTGGTAAACGATTTGTAGAAGAGAACTTAAACCGCTTGTTTAACGGCCACCACACTGTTGATGGTATTGCGATGAACGACGAACGCGTTCGCGCTGATAAACTTGAGCAATATGTTAGCGATTTTTACGCCCGATCAGAGCAGGGTACGTATCGCTGTCATTATGATTTACATACCGCTATTCGCGGTTCTAAAAACGAAAAATTTGCTGTTTACCCATTCTTACATGGCAAGCCGTGGAAAAAGTCGCAACTGCAGTTCTTATTAAGCTGTGGTGTGAATACAGTGTTGATGATGAAGTCGCCAGCCACCACGTTTAGCTACTATTCGTCGTTTGTGCATGGTGCCGACTCATTTACTGTAGAGCTTGGGCAAGTGAAACCCTTTGGTGAAAACGACATGTCACGCTTTGCAAAAACAAAACAAACTCTAACTGCATTAATTAGCCAAAAAGAAGTGAAATACCCAGAATTTAATGCAAGCGACTTTGAGTTGTTTTCTGTTCATCGTACTATTAACCGTACAGAGCAAAACTTTAGTTTTCCGTTTTCTGACGATGCCGAGAATTTTACAGGGTTTGCAAAGGGTGAGCTTTTAGCCACCGATGGCGATAATGCCATATATGCCGACGTAGAAGGGGAAGCAATTATTTTTCCTAACGCACAGGTTGCCATTGGGCAACGTGCATTACTTACAGTAGTCCCTATGCAAGTGGATAGCCGCTTTAGCTAAATCAACACATCAGACCACTTGTTATGAAAGTTTAACCAACTGATTAATAAGTGGTTAATTATATGTATAGTTAACTTGCCAGTTTTTTGCTCATTATTTACTTTTCTTTGGTCACAGTTTTGTTGAATAACACTTTACGTTAACGTAAAGTGTTGGCAGCTTTAATTAAATACAGTGCAGATGTTGCAAAGTTTATTCAGCAACTATCATCCATAATAATAATCCAAAGGGGCGCTGTGATACCGACAACAAAAGAAGGTAGGTTATGAGTAATCCCAATAACGTATCGCTGAATATTAATCATGAGCTTGAGTTTATTGACGGCCACGCACTTAATATTCCAACCCTGAGTATTTTAACTGAGGACGGCGACATTCATCCTAGTGCTCCTGCACCTGATATTTCTAAACACACCGCTATTAAATTATACGAAACCATGCGTTTTATTCGTTTATTGGATGAACGTATGCAGGGTGCTCAACGCCAAGGGCGTGTTAGCTTTTACATGCAGTGTTTAGGAGAAGAAGCCGCGGTAACAGCCTCTGCTGCAGCCCTTGATCAAGATGACATGATCATGGCGCAATATCGTGAACAAGCAGCCTTACACTATCGAGGTTTTACCCTTGATCAATTTATGAACCAAATGTTTTCTAATGAATTAGATTTAGGTAAAGGCCGTCAAATGCCGATCCATTATGGTTCTAAAGCACTTAACTACATGACCATTTCATCACCTTTGGGAACACAAATTCCACAGGCTACGGGTTACGCATATGGTCAAAAAGTAAAACACATTGATGCTAAAACAGGTGAACTAGCAAGTACTATTGATAACGTTACTATTTGTTATTTTGGTGAAGGGGCTGCTTCAGAAGGTGATTTTCATGCAGGCTTAAATATGGCTGCAGTACATAAAGCACCGGTTATCTTTTTTGCACGTAACAATGGTTATGCTATTTCAACCCCAGCCGATGAGCAATTTAAAGGCGATGGGATTGCATCGCGTGGTGTGGGTTATGGTATTAAAACTATTCGTGTTGATGGCAGTGATGCGCTCGCCGTTTACGCGGCTACTAAAAAAGCCCGCGAAATTGCTGCAACACAAGGTGAACCGGTATTAATTGAATCGATAGCGTATCGTTTAGGTGCGCATTCAACATCAGATGATCCAAGCGGTTACCGTTCAAAAGATGAAGAAGCAAACTATAAAACATGCCCAATTGAGCGCTTTAGAAAATGGTTAGTAAAACAAAACTGGTTAGATGACGCAGAAGATATCAAAGCGAAAGAAACAATTCGTGATGATATTTTAGCGGCACTAAAACGCGCTGAAGTAATTGATAAGCCGGCGTTAGAAGAGCTAATTTCAGATGTTTACGATACGCCAATTCCATCTTTACAACGTCAATATGATGAACTTAAAACGCATATAAAAGCACATCCAGACGCCTACCCAACAACAGCAGGGAGAATTAAGTAATGGCTAAAATGAACATGCTACATGCAATTAATTCTGCTTTAGATATCACCATGAATGAACATCCTCAAGCGTGTATTTTTGGTGAAGACGTGGGTTATTTTGGCGGTGTTTTTAGAGCAACATCAGGGTTACAAGAAAAGTACGGTAAGCATCGCGTATTCAATACTCCGCTCACAGAGCAAGGTATTTTAGGCTTTGCTAATGGTTTGGCTGCCTTTGGTGCACCTGCATTGGCAGAGATTCAATTTGCTGATTACATCTTTCCTGCGTTTGACCAAATAGTGAATGAATCGGCTAAGTTTCGTTATCGTAGTGGTAATGAGTTTAATGTGGGTAATCTAACGATTCGTACACCTTACGGTGGCGGTATTGCTGGTGGTTTGTATCACTCGCAATCGCCAGAAGCGTACTTTGCTCACACGCCAGGGTTAAAAATTGTCGTGCCGCGTAACCCTTACCAAGCTAAAGGCTTACTGCGTGCGTGTATTAAAGACGACAACCCAGTGCTATTTTTTGAGCCCAAACGTTTATACCGCGCTTCAACTGGTGAAGTGCCTGAAGAAGATTACAGCATTGAACTTGGTAAAGCTGAAGTGGTTCAAGAGGGTACTGACGTTACTTTATTAGCGTGGGGTGCACAAATGGAAATTATAGAAGCAGCGGCAAAGCAAGCCAGTGAACAGGGCATTAGCTGTGAAGTGATTGACCTTCGCAGTATTTTACCATGGGATGTTGAAACGATTGCTAAATCAGTGACTAAAACAGGCCGTCTTATTGTTAGTCATGAAGCACCTATTACTAACGGTTTTGGCGCAGAAATAGCCGCAACCATCGCTCAAGAGTGTTTTCTGCATTTAGAGTCGCCTATTTTACGTGTGTGTGGTTTAGATACGCCAT
Source organism: Pseudoalteromonas sp. APC 3694 (assembly GCF_030407565.1). Taxonomy (NCBI): domain Bacteria; kingdom Pseudomonadati; phylum Pseudomonadota; class Gammaproteobacteria; order Alteromonadales; family Pseudoalteromonadaceae; genus Pseudoalteromonas; species Pseudoalteromonas sp. APC 3694. Next base: position 29,677 of record NZ_JASDDE010000028.1, on the reverse strand, counting down.
ACCCGCTGGCGCTCGAAAAAGAATATGTTCCAGATGCATTAAAAGTAATGGCCGCAATTAAACAATCAGTGAACTTTTAGGGGTTTCCATGGCTAAAGATTTTATATTACCCGACATTGGTGAAGGCATAGTTGAATGCGAAGTAGTCGAATGGCTGGTACAAGAAGGCGACACTGTAAAAGAAGATCAGCCTATTTGTGATGTGATGACAGATAAAGCCTTAGTGCAAATTCCAGCGGTACACGATGGGGTGATCACTAAGCTGCATTGTAAAAAAGGCGATATTGCTAAAGTACATGCGCCGTTATTTGCAATGGATGTTGCCGGTGAAGCGCCTAGTGAAGAGACTGAAACAGCTTCTTCACCAACAAGTACTCGTGAACACTTAGAAGACTTTATTTTACCCGACATTGGTGAAGGTATTGTTGAGTGTGAAATTGTTGAATGGTTAGTGGCAGAGGGCGATGAAATAGAAGAAGACCAAGCCGTTTGTGATGTAATGACCGATAAAGCATTAGTACAAATACCGGCTAAATACACAGGTACAGTGCAAAAGCTGTATTATCAAAAAGGTGAAATTGCAAAGGTGCATAGCCCATTATTTCAAATGACGGTTGCAGGGCAAGTCGCAAAAGAAGACGTTGATGTTAACCAAGCAGTTGTAAAAGCACAAAGTAACGCAACGTCAGACGCACCTGCTAAGCAAACGCAAACTGCAATAGTTAACGAAAAAGCGGTTGCATCACCGGCGGTTAGGCGTAAAGCGCGTGAGCTTGACGTTGATTTAACCTGCGTACCAGGTAGTGGTAAAAATGGCCGTATTTATAAACAAGATATTGAGGCGTTTATAAAAAATGAAGTGCCATCTGGCATGGATACCTCTGAGCTTAACAAGCCACAAACGACTCAGAGTAACGCGACTAGTTCGGGTGGAACACGAACAGAAGCGATTAAAGGCATTAAAGCGGCCATGGCAAAACAAATGGTGGCATCGGTTTCTACTATTCCACATTTTACCTACAGTGATGAAATTGACTTAACTGATTTAATTGCACTTCGAACTAATCTTAAAGAGCAATATAAAGCACAGGGTGTTAAGTTAACTATGATGCCGTTCTTTATTAAGGCGTTATCGTTGGCAATGAGTCAATTCCCAGTACTTAACTCAAAAGTAAATGATGATTGTAGCGAAATTACTTACTATGACGATCATAACATTGGGGTTGCAGTAGACTCTAAAGTCGGTTTATTAGTGCCTAACATTAAGGCTTGCCAAACTAAAAGTATTGTAGAGGTTGCTAACAGTTTAACTCAGCTTACCGATTCAGCTCGAGAAGGCCGCGTAGCACCAGATGATTTAAAAGGCGGTACTATTAGTATTTCGAATATAGGTGCGATTGGTGGCACTATAGCTACGCCAATTATTAATAAGCCAGAAGTGGCGATTGTTGCCTTAGGTAAATCACAGCACCTTCCGCGCTTTGACGAGCAAGGGCAAGTGGTATCGCGTGCAATTATGCAAGTAAGTTGGTCAGGGGATCACCGTGTAATTGATGGCGGCACTATCGCGCGCTTTAATAATTTATGGAAAGAATACTTAGAGCAGCCAGCTAAAATGATGATGGCAATGCGCTAATCTTTTTCATTAAATTATTAATATGAATAAATAAAACCAGCTAATTAGCTGGTTTTTTATATCTTGAAAAGTAAATTAATTCAATAAAAGGTAGTTCAATTTAGCTGAAAAAATACAGTCCATAACCCACTAATAACGCCGGGACTGCGGTATATAGTGTGGCAATAATAGCCGCTTTAGGTGTCATGGCAATGGCTGGGAAAAGCGCATCGCCATCGTTGGAAATGGCATTGGCCGCTAATGTGCTAAACGGAATAACCCCTTGAATATATAAAGTGGTGACAATGATTTGCGGGCCACAGCCAGGTAAAAAACCAATTAATACAGCTATGAGCGGGGCCATATAAGCATAATTTAAAAACCATGTTTTTAAGTCAAGGCCAAACACTGTCACCAGTAGTTCAAATAATATAAAGGAGGCAACCACCCACGCGGTTACAAAATGAGTATCTTGCAGTACTTTTGTGAGTTTTGAAGGTGGACTGCATATATCATCTTCTGAGGTTACTTCTTTATAGCTTTCACCTTTTGAAGATAACGCCCACATAAATACGACAAACAACGCCATTAATGCGCCAAAATGAGTAACAGAGAATGTGGTGTACTGCCCAAATTGGCTCAAATCAATATTAAAAGCGAGTAAAAAGGCAATGAGTAACCCCGGAATAATAGCGATGTACCAAATAGGCTTACTGAGCGTAATTATTTTCGTCGGTAAAAGGGTAACCTGTGGTGTGTGCTTTTGATCAGTTGGGCATAAGTAGCCTGTTTTATGAAGTGTGTTGACGATTAAACCCGTTACTGAGCCAACCACAAACCCTATTGCCATGATGGTTAAACCCTCGGTAGGGCGAGTCGCTAACAATAAAAACGCGGCATCACCCATAGTGGCCGTTAATACAGCAACAATTGCGCCAAAGCTAGCTTGGCCTTTTGTAAATTGAGTCACCACAATAATCGCGCCACCACAGCCTGGTAACATGCCTAAAAAAGCAGCAAAGCTTACCTCTAATACCGGTGACTTAGCATTTAGGTAACGAAGCTCTAGTTGGGGTAAATGATCAATCGCGTAGTAGTAAATAAATAAGGTCGTAACAACAAACACACTGACTTGAAAAAAAGCATCACTCAGTGCAGTAATTGTTATGGCGCGTGAATCGGGCAGGGCTAAACAGACTAAAATTAACAGAGGTAAAATTAGGCGTTTATTTTGATGAAAAACACGTTTTGCAGCTGGCGAAATAACTCCTAAATGGGATGTTAAAAACATACAGTACGACCTAATTAAAGAATGGGATCGCACTGTACTATTTTATCAAATGATAATCAATATCATTTACGTGTTGGCGCAGTAGTTATTTTTTACGTTGAAACTCTGAGTTTTCATTCCACGTAGGCCACTGAGTTTGTTGTGAAATATCAAAACCTACTTTATAAAATAATTGTAAATCTTGAACCGCACCTAATAAATCCCACTCATCACGGTATCTATCACAAGGTTGGTGGTAACAACCACGCAGTACTAAGCTCATACGCTTACGGTAATTTGCAGTTTCTTCATCAAACGCTTGTGTACCGCCACCGGCATACATGGCAGGAACACCCATATTAGCAAAGGCAAAGTGATCTGAGCGGTAGTAACCACCTGAAGATGGTTTAGGGTCGCCCGATACTTTTCTGCCTTGCTCTTTGGCCGCAGTTGCTAATAGCTCATCCATTTGTGATTTACCAATACCCACCACACTAATATCTTTTACTTTACCTAATAGGTTTAAGCTGTCCATATTAATATTTGCAACGGTTTTATTAGCTGGAATAACTGGATTCGCAGCATAATATTTCGAGCCTAATAAACCTTGCTCTTCAGCGGTTACCGCTAAAAAGGTCATTGAACGGTCAGGGCGTTTACCTAGTTTGGTAAAGGCTTCGGCAACTTCTATCATACCGGCTGTACCTGTTGCGTTATCGTGTGCGCCGTTATAAATTTGATCGCCTTTACGGTTTTTATCCGTTCCTAAATGATCCCAATGCGCAGAGTAAATAATATGCTCATCGGGTGTTTTACTACCAGGAAGAGTGGCAATAAAGTTATAAGATACCGATTTTTTGATGGTGTTTTTTACATTCACAGTGGCTGTTAAATCGCCCATATCAACATGGTAAGCACCTTTGGCAGCGTTTGCTTTGGCGGTTTCAAAATTAAGGCCTGCTTTAGAAAAAAGCTCTTTTGCTACATCAACAGTAACCCAACCTTCAACAGCAACACGGTCCATATTATTGTTTTCTTTTACGAAACCAAATTGCTCGCCACTCCATGAGTTCTCAACCACAGACCATGGGTAAGACGCTGGAGCAGTTTCATGAATAATAATAGCACCAGCAGCACCTTGACGGCTTGCTTCTTCGTATTTGTAAGTCCAGCGCCCGTAATAGGTCATTGCATCGCCGGTGAATAAAGCAGGATCTTTAGTTGCAAAACCCGGATCGTTTACCAGCATAACAACGGTTTTACCTTTAACATCTAGGCCTTCGTAATCATTCCAGTTATATTCAGGTGCGTTAACACCGTAGCCCACAAATACCAGCTCCGAGTTTTCAATTCCTTCTTGCGCACTAATACGGCTGCTGCCCATAACCATGTCTTTTTTGTATTGGTAGTCTTTACCGCCAATATTAAGCACCATATCAGAGTCTGCTTCTAACGATACAAGCGGCACTTCTTGGAAAAAGCTGTCGCCATTACCCGGCTCAAAGCCTAAAGCAGTAAATTCTTTTGTTAAGTAATCAAGTGTAAGCTTTTCACCTTCAGATGAAGGAGCACGTCCACCAAATTCATCAGAAGCTAACACTTTTACATGCTTAGCAATTTCATCCGCTTGAATGCTGTTGTAGCCTTTAGCGACATCATCAGATGTGATACTTGTTGTTGCACAGCCGGCTAAAATTGCCGTTGTTATTAGGGTCAAAGAAAAATAACGTTTCATATTGGCTCTTTTTTTGTTCTAAGTGGCGTTAGTATATGAACTTCTGTTAATTAGAACCAGTTTTTGCGGTAAACTGTTACTGATAAAAATGTACAGTAAAGGTAACAATGAAGCGTTTTACTCCCCCAGAACAATTTCAAGTAACGAGTATAAATGGAGGTGCATTTGAGCACCTTCGTCAGCTGTTTAAAATAGATCAGCAAACAGACTGGCCTGAGCCTGCGTACTTTACCCCGTATTTAAACGCCATCAATGCTAATAATCTCCCCATTCGTTTTGTCGATGATGCCAAGGTTGATTTTGCTGAGCGCTATTATGAACAAGTCATTTTTGAAACAGGGGACGTGCCCACCCGACAACAAAACTGGCATGATCTGTTTGGTGGTTTTATTTGGTGTTTATTTCCAAAAACAAAAGCCTTAATAAATCAGCGTCATGTAGACGAAATAGCCGAGCACGGATTAAAACAACGTAGTAAACACCGTAACGCACTGACTTTGTTTGACGAGTGTGGGGTCGTACTAGCTGTTAGCGAATCACAGTGGAAGGAGTGGTTAAGAGACCACCAATGGAAAACAGCATTTATAACGCATAGAGAGCAGTGGGGTAAAACTATAGCGCCATTCATGTTTGGCCACGCTAATTACGAAATGTTGACCAAACCTTATATTGGGCTCACAGGCAAAGCCTTATTTGTAAATGTACCCGATGAAATATTTTGTAAAGATTTAGTAACGCAATATCAGTACCTAGATAAGCAACTTTATGAGATGATTAAAACTGATGATTGTTTAGCCGATAACAAACAGCTTTCACCTTTACCTTTATTAGGTGTACCTGGTTGGTGTGATGAGAATAACAATCCATCATTTTACGATAACACGGACTATTTTAGACCGAAACGAAGGACACGAAAATGATAGAAGTCACCGCGCTTAAGAAGAAGTTTAAGCTCACCAAAGATCATAAAAAAAATAAAATAGATGATATAGACCCACGCGAAGATAAAGACTTTTTTCATTCAGTAAAAAATGTCAGCTTTAGCTGTGCAAAAGGCGAAGTATTGGGGCTGTTAGGGCCTAATGGCGCGGGTAAAACCACCACCTTAAGAATGATTTCAACCGCATTAAAACCGGATGATGGCAGTATTACTATTGCTGGAAATGACATAATTAAAAAGCCACTCATTGGGCGTAAATCTATCGGTTTTTTGTCTGGCTCTACTGGTTTATATGGCCGTTTAACGGTAAAAGAAAATATCGAATATTTTGCAAAGCTACATGGCATGAGCAAGCAGGCAATCAAGGCACGCTGTGAAGAGTTATTTACCTTACTCGATATGCGTAAATTTATTGATAAACGTGCTGAAAACTTATCAACCGGCATGAAGCAAAAAGCCAACATTGCGCGTGCTGTGGTACATAACCCAGACGTTGTTATTCTCGATGAGCCAACTACCGGCCTCGATATTATGACCACCCAAACGGTGATCAACTTTATTAAAGGCTTAAAAGCACAAGGTACTCCTGTTATTTTTTCTACGCATCATTTGGATGAAGTAGCCCTTTTATGTGACCGCGTTGCGGTGATTAATGAAGGCGTTAGTTGTTTTGATGGCACGCTTGCTGAATTTAAACAGGCAGGCAACAGTGAAGAATTAAATCAAGCGTTTATGAACATATTAACGGAGAAACATGATGTTTGAAGTATTTAAAAAGGAATTAACCGAGCTACTACGCGATAAAAAAACCTTGTTGTTCGTGGTGGTATTTCCTATTGTAGTTTTCCCGTTGTTATTTGCTGTGGTTGCGTTTATATCCTCGCAAGCTGCGCTTGATGCTGAACAAAAAGTAAATACCTATGTGATTATCAATGGCGACTATGCACCAGAATTTACTGATAAAGTGTTTTATCACAAAAGCTTTGAGTTATATAAAGGTGATAAAACCTTCAACAGTATTGAGGATCTAAAAGCTGGTGTAAACGCCGGCGATATCGACATGGGAATATACCTGCCAAGTGATGCAGTGAAAACATTAAATGAGCAAAAGCAAAGCGAATGGCAAGTTGTATTTAATGATTCAAAATCAATTAACTTCTTATTTGAGCGTGTCAAAGAGCTTGCTAAAGAGTACAGCGATACTTTACAAGAAAGTAAATTATTGAGCTTTGGTATAGATAAAAGCGCACAAGAATCTATTTTAAAGCCAGTTAATGTAGTTAAAGTAGACACTGCCGATAAGCGCGAAAACCTAGGTGAAAAAGTGGGTGGGTTTTTACCTTATCTACTTATTCCGTTAGTACTGGTAGGCGCAACGTATCCAGCTATTGATTTAGGGGCCGGTGAAAAAGAACGAGGTACCTTAGAAACTTTATTACTTACACCTATTACTCGTACCGAGCTAGTATTGGGTAAATTCATTACTCTACTCACTACGTCAATTGCATCAACCACGATAACCGTTATTAGTATGGGGTGTTGGATAGCCTTAGCGCTGGCTTTTGCTGATCTTGAATTTATCAAAGCCGCTTTTAGTACATTGGCTATCACAGACTTACTAATGATTTTTGTCTTATTATTGCCTATAGCTGCAACCTTTTCTGCATTAGCTCTGGCAATATCAATCTATGCACGCTCGTTTAAAGAAGCGCAAAATTACATGACGCCATTAAGTATGGTCGTGTTTTTCCCGATTATTATTTCAATAATGCCTAACATGGAACTGACTTCTAAAACGGCGTTTATTCCGGTAACTAACGTCGCCTTAGCGATTAAAGAAATTGTTAAAGGCACCGTCGATTACACGCTGGTGGGATTGATATTCCTAGCAACAGCATTCATCGCTGGGGCACTCCTGGCATTTTGTGTGAAATGGTTTAACCGTGAAGATGTGTTGTTTAGATAATTAATTATTATTAGGTTTTAGTGCTGAAATGAGTACTTAAAAAATCGAGCTTGGCTTACAGAAATTAATAAAAAACCGCTGTATGAAAAAATCATACAGCGGTTTTTTTAATTAATTTTAAGCTTATGCATTAAATTGATTTTTGATTGTTTCAATCGCGCTATCAATATCTATCATTAGCTTTTCACCAGTGCGGCGGTTTTTAAGTTCTACCTTGTTTTCATCAAGGTTACGCTCACCAATTACAAGCGTGTAAGGTACACCGAGTAATTCCATGTCGTTAAACATAACACCAGGGCGCTCTTTACGGTCATCAAATAGCACATCTAAACCTGCATCTTTCAAGCCTTGATATAGATTATTAGCAATATCAGGAATACGATGCGATTTATGCATATTCATTGGCACAATTGCTAAATCGAAAGGGGCGATGGCTTTAGGCCAGGTAATACCGTATTGGTCGTTATTTTGCTCAATGGCAGCGGCAACTACGCGCGATACACCAATACCATAACAACCCATAGTCATTGTTTGGTTTTTACCCGATTCGCTTAATACACCTGCTTTCATTGCTTCTGAGTATTTAGTACCTAGTTGGAAAATATGACCAACTTCAATACCGCGCTTAATTTGCAACGTGCCTTGACCACACGGGCTAGGATCGCCCTCAACAATATTACGGATATCAGCAACCTCGTAGTCTGTTACGTCGCGATCCCAGTTAATACCACTAAAGTGCTCATCGTCTTTGTTTGCGCCAGCTACAAAATCAGCCATTACATTCGCCGTTCTATCAACAATAATTGGCATGTTTAAGCCAACAGGGCCTAAAGAACCCGGTTTTGCGCCAATGGCAGCCACAATATCTGCCTCGGTTGCCATTTCTAATGGTGCAGCAACCAGTGGGTGTTTTTCAGCTTTAAGTTCATTAAGCTCGTGATCGCCACGCAGTACTAGTGCAACTAAGCCACGTTTTCCGTCTTCATCAGGGGCGCCATAAACAATCAGTGTTTTAACACCGCGATGTGGTTTTACACCATAGTGTTTTTTCAGCTCATTAATTGTTTTAGCATCAGGCGTTGGGAATGCTTTTAGCTCTTTGCTTGCTTCTGGGCGAGCTTCAGTTGGCGCTAGCGCTTCTGCTTTTTCAATATTAGCGGCGTAGTCACTGGCATCACTAAAGGCAATAGCGTCTTCGCCAGATTCAGCAAGTACGTGAAACTCATGCGATACACTACCGCCTATAGAGCCGGTATCAGCAATAACAGGGCGGAAATCAAGGCCTAAACGTTCAAAAATATTACAGTAGGCTTTGTGCATAACTTGATAAGTTGCATCTAAACATTCATCGGTTAAATGGAATGAGTAGGCATCTTTCATAGTAAATTCACGAGCACGCATAACACCAAAGCGCGGACGACGTTCGTCACGTACTTTAGTTTGTACTTGGTACAAAGTAATAGGCAGTTGCTTGTAGCTGTTAATTTCTTTGCGGACAAAATCGGTGATCACTTCTTCATGGGTAGGACCCATAGCAAATTCACGATTGTGACGATCGGTAAAGCGCATAAGCTCTGGACCAAACTCACTCCAGCGGCCCGATTCTTCCCATAAGTCAGCCGGTTGAATTACTGGCATTAGCATTTCAATTGCGCCTGCTTTATCCATTTCTTCGCGTACAATGTTTTCTACTTTTCTAAGCACACGTAAACCAGAGGGTAGCCAAGTGTATAAACCCGAAGCGACGCGACGGATCATTCCGGCTCTAAGCATTAATTGATGCGATACAATTTCCGCATCTGATGGCGTTTCTTTAAGTGTAGCGAGTATATATTGACTAGTACGCATGTTTTTTCCGAAATAGAGTAATATGTTCTTTTAATTAAGGCGCTCAGTTTACCAGCGGATGCATTGACACTAAAGCGCTAAGTGATTTTTTATCGCATTTTATAGCCATAGCAGGTTTTTAAAGTTAGTTTAACTGGGCTCTATATGAGTAACCAGATGATGAGAGTCAGTCACTTGCCAGGTAATGTTGTATTCATACAAATTCATACCATAACTTTGTATGCCTTGTTTTTGCTTTTTATACGCTGGGCGAGGATCTTGTTTTAGCACATTGCTGATAAACGCTTGTAGCTCAGGATAGTGGCTTTGTTTATTTATAAATTCCAAAGCTTGCTCACTAAATTCAACACTCATGTGAGTTTCTGGGCGCGTGTCGGCAAAGCCTGCACTGGCATCAGGTAAAGCGTCTGAATAGGGCAAATAAGGCTTAATATCAACAATAGGTGTACCATCAAGTAAATCAATACCGGCGAGCAATAACGCTAACTGCCCTTTTTTGTATTCAATTCCCTCTAACTTTACAGCACTCATCCCTATAGCGTTAGGTCTGAATGTAGCGCGTGTGGCAAAAACGCCTTTACGCTCATTGCCACCAAGGCGCGGCGGGCGCACCATTGCTGAATAGCCTTTATCTGCGGTTTCATGAAAACGAAATAATAGCCAAATATGGCTAAATTCATCTAAACCACGAACAAATTCTTCACGATTAAAATCTGGAGCAAAAATAAGTTTAGCTTTTGCTTCTGGCACTAATCGAGGTTGTCTAGGAATGGCAAATTTTTGTTTATACGGTGATTGAATATGACCAATAGCCGAAATCTGATAATCGCTCATAATGCTCGCTAACAAATAAAATAGGGAGGTATTCTACCTGTAATTACCATTGGTGGCATTAGCTTAATATAATCAGCATAAAGAGAGTTTAGACTGATTCATTTAAATGTGGAATAACAAAGGGCAAGGCTAAACCTAGCCTTACCCTTACATTGCAACTATTGAGTTGTTATTAAAACATATATTGGAAAGATACTGACGCAACATCCATTTCTGGATCAATATCATCATCTAATTCGTAACGCTCATACTCTAAACGCACTTGCATATTGGTTGTGAAAGCATATTCAATACCTGCACCATAAAATACGTCACCACCGTCTTGTGATACGCTAACGCTGCCTACTGGTAGTTCTTGAGTTAAATCAGCATCCCATTCGAACCAACCGCCTTTTGCATAGATAGAAAAATTTTCAGTGATTGGCGCTGCAAAACGCGCTGCTAGTGATACCCCATCAATTTCTGCTTTACTGTCTATGTCACTCACTTCATCAAAATTTTGATAGGCAAGTTCAAGGCTTATATGTTCATTAAATTGAGTACCGATATAACCTTTTAACATTTGCGCGTCGTCATCGAAATCGGTGTCGTTTTCGCTATCTTCAAACTGAAATGAATATTGGCCGTAACCAATACCCGTATAAATACGTGGAGAGTCCATGTCGGTAACATCTGCCTGTGCTGCTGAATTAAAACCCAGTGTTGCTAAAGCAAGTGCAGAAAGAGAAAGTGTTTTAATCATTGTATAGCTCCTTTAAAAAATAATATCTAATGTTCGATAGATTCATCAAACGTCGATTTACTAATTGCAGTGAACATGCCAATAATTTTTTTGTTTAATATTTGCCCTTGAAGTGTGTTTATTGAACTTCTTTGGTGGTTTTAGTACGCAAAACATTCAACTGTTAAGCGTACTGTTAATTTGTAAAAAAATAAAAATTGTAGAATTTACAGCTTGCTGTAGTTTATACATACCTGCAAAAGGTACCGAATTAGACTTGATAAAGTAAGTTTTCTGTTTCTATCGCTATTTGTTTCATTTTAATGGCGTAATTTTCTAGCTTTTTATCTTCGTCAGTAACAGATGTGAATTCAGGAACGGCAACAGGGTAACCGGTCTCATCCATAGCAACAAAACTTATTACACAATGATTAGTTTCAACTAAGTTTTGGGTTTTAGGGTCGCCACAGCGTACTTGAATGAAAATTTGCATACTGGTTTTACCTGTGTGTGCAATTTTGGCTTCCACTTCAACAATTTGGCCAACCAAAATAGGGCGGCTAAACTTAACGCCCGCAACCGATACGGTTACGCAGTAATGACCGCTCCAACCTGCAGCACAGGCATAGCCTGCTTGGTCAATCCACTTCATGACCACACCACCATGCACCTTACCACCAAAATTTACATCGGTAGGCTCTGCTAAAAAACGAAAAATTACACTCGACGACGCCATAACATACTCTCATTTATTCATATTACTTAACAGCATAGCGCAAAAAAGGGGCCGAAGCCCCTGCAATTTAGGATAAGTTTATAATTTCTTTAGAAAGGTTGTTACATATTGGGGTAGTTAGGACCGCCAGCACCTTCAGGGGTGACCCAGGTGATATTTTGGTTCGGATCTTTAATATCACAGGTTTTACAATGCACACAGTTTTGTGCATTGATCACAAAGACTTGCTCGCCTTCGACTTCTTGTACTTCATAAACGCCGGCAGGGCAGTATCGCTGTGCAGGTTCATCAAATTTAACTAAATTTACCTTAATCGGAATTGATGCATCTTTGAGTTTTAAATGACACGGCTGCGATTCTTCATGATTAGTGTTTGATAAAAATACCGAAGAAAGCTTATCAAAGCTGAGTTTGCCATCAGGCTTTGGATAGGCAATTTTTTCAGCTTGATCAGCGTCTTTTAAAGTGGCGTGATCGGGTACGTTATCTTTAAAACTAAACGGTAGGGCACCCTTAAATATGTTTTGATCAAGGGTGTTGTATGCACCGCCTGCAAATTTACCTAATGTATGCATTGCAGGGCCAAAGTTTCGAGATTGATACAGCTCTTTATACGCCCATGACTTTTTAAACTCAGCGGTGTACTGGGTTAAATCAGTGTTAGCTAAATCGTTTTGTAGCGCATTAAAAATGACCTCAGCGGCTATCATGCCTGACTTCATAGCCGTATGATTACCTTTAATTTTTGCAAAATTAAGCGTGCCTGCTTCACAGCCCACTAACAAGCCACCCGGGAAATGCATTTTAGGTAAAGAGTGTAAACCGCCTTTGGCAATGGCGCGCGCACCATAAGCAATACGCTCACCCCCTTCGAGGGTGTTTTTAAATACCGGGTGGTGTTTTAAGCGCTGAAACTCATCAAATGGGCTTAAATGTGGATTTGAATAATTTAAATCAACTATTAAACCAACCACCACTTGGTTGTTTTCGCTATGATACATAAAAGCACCACCGCCAGTATCGCCACTCAATGGCCAACCAGTTCCGTGAACTACTTTACCAAGCTGATGTTTAGATTCATCCACTTGCCAAATTTCTTTAAAGCCTAAACCGTAATGCTGTGGCGAGCATTCATCGTCTAAAGCAAACTGATTGATCAGTTGCTTACCTAAATGGCCGCGACAGCCCTCAGCAAATACCGTGTATTTAGCACGTAACTCCATACCCGGCATGTAACCGTCTTTTTCGTCACCGTTTTTATCCAGCCCCATATCACCGGTAATAATGCCTTTAACAACATCATCTTCAATAATAAGTGAATGAGCACTAAAGCCTGGAAATATTTCAACGCCCAAGTTTTCTGCTTGCTCAGCAAGCCAACGACATACATTCCCCATAGAAACAATGTAGTTACCGTTATTATGAAATGTATTTGGTGTAGCAAAGTGAGGAATTGAGGTTGCTTTTTGTTCGTTATTAAACCAATAAATTTCATCGCTTTGGACTTTAGTCGTAACAGGCGCGCCCAATTCTTGCCAGTTTGGCAGTAGTTCATCCAATGCTTTGGTTTCAAAAACAGCACCCGATAATACATGCGCGCCCACTTCTGAGCCTTTTTCAACTACACATATCATGCACTCTTGTTGTTTTTCTTGTGCTTGCTGCGCGAGTTTAATTGCTGTTGAAAGCCCCGCAGGACCTGCCCCTACAACAACTACATCAAATTCCATGGTTTCGCGTTCAATCATAATAACCTCTTTATCTATGACGGACTCACCTTTGCATTATTTGGCAAAAAGTAAGCTAAGCAACCTGTTTCTTTGTTATGCAAATTAATCGTTACAGGTTGTGAATAGTTTAAGGTTATTTTAGGTTGACGTTTACGTCAACAGGAAGTAGTCTGATTTCATAAAATAAATAGGTTGACGTAGACGTTAGCTTATAGGTTTAAATAATTATGGAGTCCCTATGAAAGTTCTCGTACCAATAAAAAGAGTGATTGATTACAACGTAAAAGCTCGCGTTAAACCTGATAACAGCGGTGTTGATTTAACAAACGTAAAAATGGCAATGAACCCATTTTGTGAAATTGCGGTAGAAGAAGCGATTCGTTTAAAAGAAGCGGGTACTGCAAGCGAAGTGGTTGTTGTGACTATTGGCGCTAAAGCATCACAAGAGCAATTACGCACAGCACTTGCCCTTGGCGCTGATAAAGCGATTCATGTTGAAACCGAGCAAAACCTAGAATCTCTCCATATTGCAAAGTTACTTGCGAAAGTGGTTGAGCAAGAATCTCCTGAGCTGGTTATTTTAGGCAAGCAATCTATCGATTCTGATAATAATCAAACAGGCCAAATGCTCGCTGCATTAACTAATCGCGGCCAAGGTACATTTGCTTCAAAAGTCGTTATTGAAAATGGCAAAGTGAATGTAACCCGCGAAGTTGATGGCGGTTTGCAAACTGTTGCGCTTAATTTACCCGCAATAGTCACCACCGATTTACGTTTGAATGAGCCACGTTATGCGTCGCTACCTAATATTATGAAAGCCAAACGTAAGCCGTTAGAAGTTATAGCGGCTGATTCGCTAGGTGTTGATTTAACACCGCGTATTGAAGTCGTTCATGTAGAAGAACCAGCAAAACGCAGCGGCGGCATTATTGTTGAAGACGTTGCACAGCTTGTAGAAAAACTTAAAACAGAGGCAAAGGTGATTTAAATGAAAACTCTTGTAATTGCAGAGCACGATAACGGTGCCTTAAAACCAGAAACCTCAAAAACCATTAACGCCGCTAAAAAATTAGGCTTTGATGTCGATGTATTGTTAGCTGGCATAAACTTAGGTGCCATGAGTGAGTCACTTGCGAGCATCGAGAGTGTTACAAATGTATTACTTGCAGATAACGCGGTGTACGAACATCAACTTGCTGAAAGCATGACAGATCTAGTGTTATCACTTGCAGATGAGTATAGCCATATCGTGGCAAGTGCCACAACGACAGGTAAAAACTTTATGCCGCGTGTTGCCGCATTATTAGATGTTGCACAAATTTCAGAAATTATTGATGTTATTGACGCAGACACGTTTAAACGCCCAATCTATGCGGGAAATGCCATAGCAACGGTTAAATCACTCGATAATAAAAAAGTGATCACCGTGCGTGCAAGTAGCTTTGATTTACAAGGCGAACAAGCACCAGCTAATGTCACAACCTTAGATACGGTCTCTGATTCACAGTTAAGTAGCTTTGTAAGTGTTGAGCAAACTGAGTCTGAACGCCCAGAGCTCACTGCAGCTGATGTGGTTATTTCAGGTGGTCGAGGCATGCAAAATGGTGAAAACTTTGTGCTACTTAATGGTATTGCCGATAAACTGGGAGCTGCAATTGGCGCTTCACGTGCAGCGGTTGACGCAGGCTTTGTTCCTAACGACATGCAAGTAGGGCAAACAGGTAAAATTGTTGCGCCTAATTTATATATTGCCGTAGGTATAAGTGGTGCCATTCAGCATTTAGCAGGCATGAAAGACTCAAAAATTATTGTGGCCATAAATAAAGACCCAGATGCGCCTATTTTCCAAGTGGCTGATTACGGTTTAGTTGCTGATTTATTTGATGTATTACCCGAGCTTGAGCAGGCTTTATAAAGTTTAATAACCACAGCATTAATAAAGTTAAATATTCTGATTTAAAGCCGCCGTTTCATTCTTGATTCTGCGGCTTTTTTAATTCAATAACGCCACTTATCTAAATTACTTGCGCTTGGCTTTTTTTATAACAAGGTGACAGCGTTGTCAGTTGTAGTCACTCAAATTATTAAATAGGAGCCAAAATGACAAGGTATAAAGGGCTTGATGCTATGCGGGGGTAATGATACTGGTAAATACACTGGGTTCGTGGTCCCACGTGTATGCCCCTTTACTTCATGCCGATTGGCATGGGTGTACACCAACGGATGTAATTTTTCCGTTTTTCATGTTTATTATTGGCTCTGCGATGTTTTTTTCATTTAAGAAAACCAACAGCACAGCTAATGCAAGCCAAGTGTTACGGCTGATAAAACGAGGAGCAATTATTTTTGCTATTGGCTTAGCGTTAAATATGTATCCCTTTACCACGAGCATTGAAAACTTAAGAATACTGGGCGTATTACAGCGAATAGGCATTGCCTATATTTTAGCGTCTATCTGTGTATTGTTACTCAACAGGCGAGGGGTGATCAGCTTATCGGTTGCAATTTTAATTGCATATTGGTTACTGCTTTTAAGTGTTGGTTCTAATAATGCCTATACACTAGAGAATAACTTAGTTAGAACGGTTGATATAGCGGTATTAGGTGAATCGCATTTGTGGCAAGGTAAAGGATTAGCGTTTGATCCAGAAGGGCTTTTGAGCACCTTACCAAGTGTAGTAAGTGTTTAATTTGGCTTTGAGGTTACCCGTTTACTTACCAGCTCTAGCAGTCAATGGACAAGTATTAAGCGTTTGTTGGTCATTGGGGTTGTTGGTATCGCTTTAGGGCAATTAGGCTCGCTGATTATGCCAATTAATAAATCGCTTTGGACCAGTACCTTCGTTATTTACACCTCAGGGATTGCCTGTATTGTACTGGCCTTTTTTGTATGGCTTTGCGACATAGTAAAACCCGATCGCCTTGTTAATCCATTAATTGTATATGGCTCGAATCCGTTGTTTATTTATGTGTTATCGGGTGTGTGGGTACTGAGCTATTCACTGATTAATATTGGCGAGCTAAACTTGGGGGATTGGATGTATCAACAGTTAGCCTTAGTCATGAGTGCTAAATTGGCATCGTTCACCTTTGCTTTATTGCATGTTATTGGCTTTTGGTTAATGTCAAATATGCTTTATAAACGCAAGATATTTATAAAGATTTAGATAAAGACAATAAAAAACCAACCCTTAGGTTGGTTTTTTATTTAACGTTACAAGCGTGGCTTAGTACGTTGCGCTGCCTTTAGTACGAGGGAATGCAATTACATCACGTACGTTACCCATACCGGTAACATAAGCAACTAAGCGCTCAAACCCTAAACCAAAGCCAGAGTGTGGCACGCTACCGTATTTACGTAGGTCGCGGTACCAGCTGTAGTCTTCTTTGTTTAAGCCCATTTCGTCAAGGCGTGCATCTAATACATCAAGACGCTCTTCACGTTGTGAACCACCAATGATCTCACCAATGCCAGGTGCCACTACGTCCATAGCCGCTACGGTTTTACCGTCTTCGTTTTGACGCATGTAAAATGCTTTAATATCGCGCGGGTAGTTTTTAATAACAACCGGTGCTTTAAAGTGTTCTTCTGCTAGGTAACGCTCGTGCTCAGACTGTAAATCTACACCCCATTCAACAGCGTACTCAAATTTCTTGCCACATGCTTTTAGAATTTCTACAGCGTCTGTGTAATCAACTTGTGCGAAGTCTTTTTCAACAAATTCCTCTAAACGGCTAATCGCTGTTTTTTCGATACGTTGAGCAAAAAACTCCATGTCGTCACGGCGTTCTTCTAATACCGCTTTAAACACGTACTTAAGCATGTTTTCAGCCAATTTTGCGATATCTTCTAAATCAGCAAACGCAACTTCTGGCTCTACCATCCAAAATTCAGCTAAGTGGCGAGATGTATTTGAATTCTCTGCACGGAACGTAGGGCCAAAGGTGTAAATTTTAGACATAGCTGATGCATATGTTTCACCGTTTAGCTGGCCAGATACCGTTAGGAATGCTTCTTTACCAAAAAAGTCTTCGCTGTAATCAATTTCGCCTTTATCTGTCATTGGCAGGTTTTGCATATCAAGGGTTGATACGCGGAACATTTCACCCGCACCTTCACAGTCACTGGCTGTGATGATTGGTGTACTGATCCAGTAAAAGCCTTGCTCATGGTAAAAACGATGAATCGCTTGCGCTAAACAGTTACGTACACGCGTTACTGCGCCAATCATATTGGTGCGCGGGCGAAGGTGAGCGTGCTCACGTAAATATTCAATGCTGTGGCGCTTAGCCGACATTGGGTAAGTATCTGGATTTTCAACCCAACCTAACACAGTCACTGAATTAGCTTGAATTTCGAAAGATTGACCTTGTCCTGCAGATTGCACTAATACACCGGTAACCGACACAGAACAGCCTGCTGTTAAGCTTGTAACTTCATCATAATTATTCAGTGAATTAGGAACTACCGCTTGAATAGGATCAAAACACGAACCGTCATGAACGGCTAAAAATGATATTCCTGCTTTTGAATCGCGGCGTGTACGGATCCAGCCTTTAATGGTTACTTGGCTGTCTACCGCAACATTGCCTTTTAATAGCTCTGAAATCGCTAAATGGCTCATCTTCACTCCAATGATATAAGTTGCCTAACTATATAAATTAATTGTGCGTTACTCATGCATTTATGTATGTAAGGTCACTGCACTTGAACCTTGTATAATACCTAGTAAAGTAAAATAAAAAAACTGTTGTGGGCAACTCTTTAAAAGTTTTTAGTCACGCGCGGTTTTTTTAACCAGTTTTTAGAGTTAAATGGCTACTATTACCATTTGTTACTCTGAAAATTCATCAATTTGTGGCATTATTAGTAATCAAACCGAATTAACGTTTACCATTAATAAAAAATGGATGCTATGAAACAAGTTTTTATTTTACGAGGACTGCCAGGCAGTGGTAAGTCATATTATGCGCAAAATCTCGCTGACGAATTATCGGGCGCAGATGAAAGCAATTATTTTATTTGCTCAACAGATGATTACTTTGTAAACGAGCAGGGTGAATATCATTTCGATAAGTTTAAATTATCGCAATATCATAACCTAAACCTAGCACGTTTTATTAACGCGTTAGCACAAGGTATTGAACTGGTTATTGTTGATAACACTAACATTAAAAAATGGGAATTCATTGCCTATTCGCAAGCAGCGATAGCTTTAGGGTATCAAGTAAAAGAAGTGATTGTTGGTGAAGTAAAAGACAAATCAATGCAACACTTATATGCCAAGCGCAATAGTCATAACATACCGCTTAAAACCATTAGTAAAATGGCCTACATGTTTGAGTGGTAATTATAAGAAAAGCCCAAAATTAGGGCTTTTTCATAAAACTACTCGTGTTATTACGCGCTAGCTTTTAAATGCCGCTAGGGGATGAGATGTACTGAGCGAAACATGTACCTTGTCACCTGGGTGTACAACCACCTCATGGCTTACTCGGCTAGTTACCACGGTTTCGCATGCAAGTTTAACCGCGCATAAACGGCTACCGCCTTCAAAGCGTACCCAAATTACTTCACCATTATTACCAATACTGCTTTGTACTAATAATACATCATCTGGACGAAGCAAAACTTCTACCTCACCAGTGTCACAATCAACGCCGTTTGCAGGTACATTACCAATATCGGTAAGCGCTTGGCCGTTATTTAGGGTTCCTTTTATAAAGCTGGCTTCACCTAAAAAGCGGGCCACAAAGCGGTTGTTTGGGGTACTAAAACACTGCTCTGGGGTGTCAATTTGTTGTATTTTACCGCCTTTTAAAACACCCACACGATCGCCCACCGAAAGCGCTTCTTCTTGATCGTGCGTTACCCAAATTGCCGGTACACCAGCTTCTTTTAATGCGTTGCGGATATCCCAACGCAACATATCTTTTAAGGCAGCATCAAGGTTAGATAACGGCTCATCAAGTAATACAAAGTCAGGTTGGTGGGCAAGGGTACGCGCTAATGCTACGCGTTGTTTTTGCCCGCCTGACAGTGTGGCTGGTTTTTTATGCCTAAATGCATCTAAACCAAGAAGTTTTAGCCAGTGATCGGCAGGGCTGGTGTCTTTAAGTTTAAAACATACGTTTTGTTCAACTGTTAAATGAGGGAACAACGCAAAGTCTTGAAACACCATACCTACGCTGCGTTTTTCAGGCGCCACAGTATGCTTTGGTGTCGCTGTCCATTTAGCCACTTTAATTTCACCCTCGCTAATCGGTAAAAGCCCCGCTAACGCTTGTAAAATAGTACTTTTTCCGCAACCTGTTGGACCAACAAGCATTAATATTTCGCTTTCACCTAAGGTGAAATTTAAATCGCTAACAACACGATTACTGCCATAATCTATAGACAACTGACTTACAGATAGCATTTTTTATAAATCCTTAATGTTCAAACTGGTTGCGTTTTTCGCCAGACATCATAATAGCTAAAGCACCCGCAGAAATCACCACCAACAATAAGCCAGGAATAGCGGCACGGCCAAAATAACCGGCTTCGTAAACACGCCATAAGTAGGTAGATAGCGTTTCAAAGCCGGTGGGGCCTAATAAAAGTGTGGCTTCTAATTCGCGCATTGACTCTAAAAAGACCAAGGCCCCACCTGCAATAATACCACGCATAGTTAGGGGTAAAGTAATACGCGTAAAGGCTTCGCGCGGGCTTGCCCCTAATACCCGTGCTGATTTTACCAAACTTGGGTCAAGATGCTCGGTGCTGGTACGCACAGAACCTACCGCAAGCGGTAAAAAACGTAGCATATAAGCAATAATCAATAAGCCCAGCGTTTGATATAAAAAGGGTAGTTGTAAGCCGCCATACACAAGCGCTGTGCCCATAACAATACCCGGAATACCAAAACCAAAGTAAGTAACACGTTCCATTACTTTACCAACCTTACCACTTAAAGCCGCATGGGCAACTGGAATGGCAACAATAACTGTAACAATAGCGGCAATGGCTGAAGCGTAAGTTGAATGCCAGGCAATACTAAAATCAAACGAGCTAAAGCCATCACGCACTAACCACAAAGTAAATACTGCCAAAGGTAGGCCAATAGCGAGTAATAAAATAGGCGCAAAGGTGGCAAACATAGCGCCTAGTTGCCATTTTTTAGGGAATAAAATAAGCGAACGACCTTGACGCTCTGAGGCGGTTTTTATTTGTGATTCAATCATTAATAAAAAGCCAACAATCACCATCAGTTGCAGTGATAACATAGCCGCACGGCTTAAGGCAAAAGCATTGTATTCCACATAAATAACACGGGTAAACGTATCTAAGCGCATCATTGCGGGAGTACCAAAGTCAGATAAGGTATACAGCGCAACCAATAATGACCCTGCTGCAATGCCATTTATTACGCGGGGTAAAATAACTTTAAATACGCTTTGCGTCATCGACATACCCAGTGTGCGAGCAGCGTTGACCATACTGGCATCTAAACTAAGTAAAGACGAACGGGTAGTCATCATAACAAACGGAAAAGTATACAAGGTCATGACAATGGCGGCTCCCGTTAACCCATACATAGAAGGGGTTTCAAAACCAAGTAAGTTGTTTATTTCACCGCCGGGACCAAATGCAGCATAAAGCGTAAAAGCGCCAATGTAACTAGGAATAGCAAGCGGGGCTGCAAACACCACCAGCCAAAACTTTTTAAACGGTAACTGCACATAGGCGCTAATGAATGCCAAGGGCACACCAATTAAAATTGAACCTAATACAGTTAATCCCATTAACGACAGGGTATTGCCTAAAATAGTTAAATTATGACTATCAAAAAAAGAGCTTGCGTCAGAGGCAAGCGTAATTAAAACAAAAATAGGAGTCAGGGTCACTAGCGCTGCAAGCAGCGCCATTGGGTAAGATGTAGGTATTCGCATTATAAAACGCCGCTGCTGCGCATTAAATCTATAGTTGGGCGTAAATCAGCCAACTGGGTTAAATCAATTTTAGGTGGCGAAATACTGGTTAACTTTGGCAATCCATCGGGTTGAGTAATGCCATTAACCAGTGGGATTTCATAGGCTTCGCTTGCTAAATAACTTTGCACTTCAATGCTAAGTAAATAGCGCATAAAGTTGATTGCCAGTGGGTCTTCAGATAACGATAAAATACCTGAAGCGTTAACTAAACAGCCAGCATCATTTTGCGTAAAGGCTAAATCAAGTTTTGCATCTGGCTTACCTGATTTTAAGCGCAGCGTGTAGTAATGATTAGCAAAACCAATTTCTACTTCACCACGTTCAACGCCCATTACCACACCGAGTTCACCTGCGTAGGTTTTAGAACGTTTTTTAACTTTTTTGAGCCACTTAGCCGTTTTATCATCACCTTCTAAAAGTCGCATAGCAGTAATAAACGATTGAAAAGAAGCATAAGCAGGCGCCCAACCAATACTTAAATCACTGTCGGCAATATCCATAATGCTTGTTGGAATTTGCTCTTTGGTTAAACGCTCAGTATTAAAAGGCAAAGTACGTATACGACCAGTTACAGGTGCCCATTCATCGTATCTAAATTGTGGCTGTAATTGCGCTGATAAATCACTCGGCATGGGCTTGGCAAGGCCGGCATCGGTAACTAAACCAATTGCCCCAGAGTCGACTGCCCAAAATAAGTCGGCACGTTTAACCCCTGCATTTGCTTCGGCAACAATGGTGTTGGCAAGCGCTGCGGTAGGGCCGCGACGAATGGCAAGGTCAAGATCAGGGTTCTTTTTTTGAATGGCTTGTAATACGTTTTCGTATAAGCCACCTTCACCACGGCCTAAATAAAGCGTCAATGCACCTTTTAGTTTAGGCAATGTATCAACAGACACGGGGTTTGCAATAGTAATATCAGCGGCAAAAGCGCGTGAAAGCGATAGCGGTAAAGCACCCGCTACCCCTAACGCAGCTAAGCCTTGAATAAAGGTTCTGCGTTTCACTTAAAATACATCCTTACGTGCTTTTTCTGCTTTTTCAATCAGCGTTTGAGCGCGGCTTAGTTTGGTTTGCATATCAACAACCACATCACGAACTTCATCAACACTTTTATTATTAGAAATTGCTTGTGGAAGTGTGACGTTAAAGTCTTTTTCTAGGATTTCTACTAACTTCGCGTCTTGCTCAATTAGTGTACCTTCAACACCTTCAAATAAATGTAGGTAAGTGTCGTGCACTATGTTGGTGGCTTCATCGCTTAAACGTTCTGCGTATTTAGCGACCACTCGGTCTAATTTATGTTTAATTTCGTCGATAGTCGCGCTTTGCGTCATTTCTTTGGTTGCTGTTGCTTTAACGCTATCTAATAACCCTTTTTGTTGAAACTTAGCTGCCAGTTTAACTGCGCCTAATCCTTGCCATAGGGCATTATTCATTGCTTGTTGTTGTTTGCGTACTTCTGACGCTGGTTTTTTATTATCGATAGCCATTTTTATGCCATACAAACCTTGCCAAATAGAGGCATAGACAGGCACGTAATTAGTTTCTATTGCGCTGTGGAATTTAACTGACTCCCAGTACTCAACCAAATCATCACTATTGACTGCTTTTGCGCCTTTTTTCTCGTAATCGCTTACCATGGTATCGACTTTAGAGATCATCCATTCAACGTCTTCATTGTAAGTTTTTAAATTAGCTTGAAGGTGATTAACATGCTCACCAATAGGGCCATTAGCAAGTGCCGGTTGTGCAAAAATCGCAGAGGCGAGTAAAAAACTTGCACTTAATGTCTTGGCAGGCTTAAGTAATATTTTCATAGCAAGTGAGTCCATAAATGTTATTGTAAATGATAGGCATTATCATATCCCTAAAGATCACTCAGATCAACACACTAAATGACAGGTCAGGGCTAAAAATACCAATGTTTTGGGACGAATAGGCAGCAAACTAATTATTTGCATAAATTTTAACGTAATCCTTGATGATAGTTAACCTATCTATACGTAATGTTTACCTTTTATGGCGTTATAAATAGCATCACATAAAGCGAGAATACTGTTTTTGTCACTTATATACGGTGGCATTAGATAAATTAGCTTACCAAAGGGGCGTATCCATACTCCTTGAGATACAAAATAAGCCTGAATTTTAGCGACATCAATGCTACCAGCCTCTTCTGTAAGCTCTACTACGCCAATAGCTCCTAAAGTACGTACATTCGCCACGGTGCTGAGCGCTTGGCATTTATGCAGCTGCTGTAATTGAGTATTTATTTCGCTGATATGGTGTTGCCAGTTTTGGCTTAGTAATAAATCAATACTGGCGCAGGCAACAGCGCAGGCAAGGGGATTTCCCATAAATGTAGGTCCGTGCATCAAAACCCCAGCTTCTCCTTCGCTGATCACTGTGGCTATTTTGTCGCTAGTTATGGTTGCCGAAAGTGTCATTGCGCCACCAGTCAGCGCTTTACCTATACACAGTATATCGGGCTCTATATTGGCATGCTCTACAGCAAACAATTTGCCGGTGCGGCCAAATCCGGTGGCAATTTCATCGCAAATAAGCAGCACATTATATTGAGTGCATAGTTTACGCACACAGGCTAAATACTCAGGATGATAAAAATTCATCCCCCCGGCGTTTTGCACTATAGGTTCAATAATAAACGCGGCGACTTGCTGGTGGTACTTTAAAAAATAGCTTTCGAGTTCATCAGCCTCAGCTTGATTAAACGCACTATTAAATTGGCTAATAGGGGCTGGCACAAAAATATGCTCAGGCAAAAAACCAGCGTATAAATTATGCATAGAATTAATAGGATCGCACACACTCATCGCTGCAAATGTATCGCCATGGTAGCCTTTGAACGGAGTCATTAATTTTTGTTTTGTTGTAACCTCTTGGCTTAACCAATATTGCAGCGCCATTTTTATCGCTACTTCCACACTTACTGAGCCACTGTCGGCTAAAAACACCTTTGTTAATCCCTCTGGCGTTATCGCTACCAGCTTTTTACAGAGCTCTACTGCCGGCTGGTGGGTTATGCCACCAAACATTACATGGCTCATTTTATCTATCTGGGCGTGCATCGCTTCATTTAAAACCGGATGGTTATAGCCGTGAATAGCACTCCACCATGAGGCCATACCGTCAATAAGTTGTTCCCCCGTTTCTAAGTAAATAAGGTTGTGATTTGCATGCGTAACGGGGTAAACCGGAATAGGTTGAGTCATTGAGGTGTAGGGGTGCCAAATGTGCTGACGATCAAAATCAAGGTCTATCGTTTGTTTTTTGTTCATATGTAAACTTTAACTAAGTGGGCTTCGTTGACAATGGTACGGCAATACGTATTCTAAGCCAATAACACCAAGAGCAAAAATAAAAGAGAGTATTATGGAGCTTGCAACAGTTCGACACGATTGGACCCATCAGGAAGTAAAAGCCTTATTTGAAATGCCATTTAACGATTTATTATTTAAAGCCGCCTCTGTGCATCGCGCTAATTTTAATCCAAACGAAGTACAAATTTCTACGTTGTTATCTATTAAAACAGGTGCCTGCCCAGAAGACTGTAAATATTGCCCGCAATCGGGGCATTATAAAACTGATTTAGAACGCGAGCGCCTAATAGAAGTAGAAAAAGTGGTAGAGCAAGCACGGTTAGCAAAACAAAAAGGCGCCACTCGTTTTTGTATGGGGGCTGCATGGTCAGATCCAAAAGACAGAGACATGCCATACATTTCGCAAATGGTAAAAGAAGTAAAAGCCCTTGGCCTTGAAACCTGTATGACTTTAGGCATGTTAAATAACGAAAAAGCTCATGAACTGCGCAGTGCAGGGCTTGATTACTATAACCACAACCTCGACACTTCACCTGAATACTATGAGCAAATTATATCAACTCGTACCTTTCAAGACCGCCTTGATACTATAGGCAATGTGCGAGACGCTGGTATGAAAGTATGCTCCGGCGGTATTGTCGGTATGGGTGAGCAAGCAAGCGACCGCTATGGCTTATTAATGCAGTTGGCTAATTTACCCCAGCAGCCCGAAAGCGTGCCAATTAATATGCTAGTAAAGGTGAAAGGGACACCGCTTGAAAACGTTGATGACTTAGATCAGTTTGAGTTTATTCGTACCATTGCCACAGCACGTATTATGATGCCCCATAGTTACGTACGTTTATCAGCAGGACGCACAGCAATGAATGAGCAAATGCAGTCAATGTGCTTTTTTGCCGGTGCTAACTCTATATTTTATGGTGATAAACTTCTTACTACCGAAAACCCAGAAGCCGATGCCGACATGCAATTAATTAAAAAGCTCGGGATGAACCCAGAAACAAGCCACGATTATTCAGATGAAGCCGTTGCTGCGTCTTTGTCATCGCAAGTGGCTGATAAAGCAACCGCAGAATTGTTTTACGAAGCGTAAAGTGCTCAGTACTATGCTAATGGTTTAAAGTATTGCGTTGAAGGTTAAAGCATTTATGTCATTTGAATTTATAAACACCCATTTAGATGAACGCAAAGCACAGCAGCTCTTGCGTAAACGCTATGTAGTACAAAGCGCAACAGCGCGCACTATTACGGTTGATGATAAAACCTACCTTAACTTTGCGAGTAACGATTATTTAGGGTTTGGCGATTCGCTGGTGGAATTAACCAGCGCGCCATTACTAGGTAGCCACAGTTCAGCACTAGTGACGGGTTATCAACAGCCACAGCAAGCGCTTGAGCAAGCTTTATGTAGTGCTTTGGGTTATGAGGCAGGTATGCTGTTTAATTCGGGCTTTAGTGCTAATAGCAGTGTTATAAAAGCGCTATTTCAAGATAAAGCGACAGCGCAGCACAGTGCGATTTTTCAAGATAAACTCAATCACGCCAGTTTAATTGATGGCGCATTACACGCCAACGCCGCGTTAATACGTTTTAACCATAACGATATAAACCATTTACGCTCACGGCTAGAAAAATCAAAAGCGCGCAATAAGCTCATTGTGTCTGAGGGTGTGTTTTCAATGGATGGTGATACCGCGCCAATTAAAGCGCTATTTGCCTTAGCAAAGCAGCATAACGCGTGGTTAATGATAGACGATGCCCATGGTTTTGGTGTTTTAGGAAAATCGGGGCTTGGCAGCTGTGAAGCCTTAATTGCAGCCGACACCTTGCCCGATATTTTAGTGATCACCTTTGGTAAAGCGGTTGCTAGTAGTGGGGCGTGCGTATTAGGTTCGCAGCATTTTATAGATTACATGCTGCAGTTTAATCGTGATTATACCTACTCAACCGCTATGTCACCGTTTATTGCCGCTCATACTTTGGCGCGTATTAAAAGCATAAGAGACGCCAACGACAGGCGAGCCAAATTAAACGCTAATATTGCGCTGTTTAAACGCCTAGCTAAAGAGCTGCACATTGCGCTAATGGACTCTAACACCGCGATTCAACCGATTGTTTTAGGCTGCGCCGAGCAAACGTTAAAAGCCAGTGAGCAACTAAAGCAGCAGGGCATTTGGCTAACGGCTATTCGCCCGCCAACTGTTTTACACAATACCTCGCGTTTGCGTATTACCTTAAGTGCAGCCCACACCCATGAGGATATAAAACAACTCGTTGGTAGCTTAGAAAAGGTCATTTCATGATAAGCCCGCAGGCAATTAAAATTAAGCCACTTATCCCTACCACAGTGTATTTAGCGACTCAGGCTTTAAAAAAAACCACGGCGCATAACTTTTCAAAAGCAGCAAACAGTTACAGCCAGCATGCCAATGTGCAAAAACAAGCCGCGAATGATTTATTTAAACTCATTACTGCAAACCCTAGCAAGCTCTGTGTTGACCTAGGCGCAGGGCCGCTTGTTAATACTCAGGCTTTAAGGGCATTATTTGGCCAAGTTGTTGCCATAGATTTAAGTTTTAACATGCTAAAAAGCAGTGATTTAAACACCCCCAAACTGTGCGCCGACATGGATAATTTACCGCTGCAAGCTAACAGTATTGACGTGCTATTTAGTAATTTTGCGCTGCAGTGGTCTGCTAATTTAGAAGCCTTAATGCACTCGCTTTACCAAGCATTAAAACCAGGCGGGCAAGCCTATATTAGTGCGGTTGTTGCAGGGTCATTAAACGAGATCAAAACCGCCTTTGCAGTGCTTGATTCACATAATCATATTAATCAGTTTGCAAGCCATAATAATATAAACCAATCGGTCGAAAAGGCCGGGTTTAAGATCAACGCATCAAAAAAAGTCATCTATACCGATCAGCACAGCAGTGCATTAGCGGCTATAAAATCGATTAAAGCCATTGGTGCCACCACACAAAATCATGCTACAAGTCGTCGTGGTTTATTAACTAAATCAGCGCTGCAAAAAGTATGTGATGCCTATCCGCTTATAAACAATAAAGCCCATGTATCTTACCATGTGGTATTGTTATCATTAGAAAAAGCCCAGTAAAAATAATAAGGCCATGCCATGAACCAGTTTTTTATTACCGGTACCGATACCGACGCCGGTAAAACCCATGTAACCAGTTTGCTATTAAAGTTACTCGCACAACATAAAAAGCGCGCCATAGGTTTTAAGCCGATAGCCTCTGGGTGTGAAATGGCGTTTGAGCAGCTCGTAAACGCCGATGCGCTAATGCTAATGGAAAGTGCCACAGTCAGCGCTAAATACGACATAATTAACCCATTTGCATTTGCGCCGCCAATAGCCCCCCACATTGCTGCAGAGCAAGCGGGACTAAACATAACAGTAGAAAAGCTCAGCATGGCTTATCAACATGTTAAGCAACAAGGCGCCGATTACCTGTTAACAGAAGGTGCGGGCGGCTGGGCATTACCTATTAATAATAACGAGTATTTATACGACTGGGTAAAAGCAGAGCAACTGCTAGTAATATTAGTGGTAGGGATGAAACTAGGCTGTATAAATCATGCATTACTCACTGCAGCACATATGCAAAGTATGGGTGTTAATTGCATTGGCTGGATTGCAAACCAAGTTGATGCCACTATGGATGAATACCAAGCAAACCTAGATTCACTGAAAACACGTTTACCATTTCCACTGCTTGCCATTAGCCCATACACAGAGCAAACCCCTAAATTACAAATTTATAAAACCCTGCTTGAAAAATTATCCATAAATCCATAAATAACCCTTGTGTTGTGACATAGTTTGTCACAGAATAGCGCTGACGTTATGACATAGTGTGTCATAACGCAGTGATTGCTCAAAGCCGATCAAACATAGTAAATCGCTCAGCAATAAATGTTATTTTTGGAGAACTCGTATGAAACGTGTATTTTTGTTTTTATTAACTAACCTCGCGGTTATGTTGGTATTAGGTGTGGTGCTTTCAATAATAATGAGTGCGCTGGGCTTAAGCCATCGTAGCCTTGGCGGAATTTTACTAATTGCGACTGTATTTGGTTTTGGTGGATCGTTTATTTCGTTATTTATGTCGAAATGGATCGCCAAAAAATCAACCGGTGCGCAAGTGATCACCCAACCTCGTACCGAAACCGAACAATGGCTGGTAAACACTGTGGCTGCTCAAGCTAAAAAAGCCGGTATTAACATGCCAGAAGTGGCGATTTACGACAGCCCAGAAATGAACGCGTTTGCAACGGGCCCGAGTAAAAATAATTCGCTGGTGGCGGTAAGCACAGGTTTATTACATAACATGAGCCAAGATCAAGCTGAAGCTGTGCTTGCCCATGAGGTTTCGCATGTGGCTAATGGTGATATGGTAACGCTAACGCTTATTCAAGGTGTGGTTAATACCTTTGTTATTTTTGCCGCTAAAGTACTGGCTGGCATTGTAGATAACTTTATCAATAGCGATGAAGAAGAGGGCGGCAGCAGCTGGACTTACTTCTTATTCGATATGTTATTCCAAGTATTATTTGGCGTATTGGCAAGCATTGTGGTTGCCCATTACAGCCGTAAGCGTGAATTTGCAGCCGATAACGGCGCAGCTCAGTTGGTAGGCGCAGACAAAATGCGTTCAGCCCTTGAGCGATTAAAGCAAAACCACCCATCGCAATTAGAAGGCTCAATGATGGCCTTTGGTATTGCCAGTGGTAAAGGCATGGCTGAGTTGTTTTCATCTCACCCACCGCTTGACGCACGTATAGACGCACTACGTCGTTAAAAAATTCAAGTTTTTCACAGTACTTGTAAACAAAAAGCCCACGGCAAGATCATTATAAATTGAACTTATAGAATATGTAGTGATCAGATCAAGGCATAATAATCACCTTGGTCACGTAAAATATGAGCGCTACTTTTCTGAAAC